>DASXQM010000168.1:0-34712 GCA_036507195.1 Pyrinomonadaceae bacterium
AGAAATGGAAAATCACTACTGTCCCAACGTTGATCAATTCAATGGTCGTATCTTGTTGGATTTGATCTACTTAACTCCGATGGATGTTGGAATCGATTTCAATTCATTGAGACGAACCAAACGGCTTCAGCCTGTGTGAAAACAGGCGCGGTAGTGACCGATGCTACACTCAACTTTAGCCGCGCCGCTCAACTACAGAACCGTGAGCGGTAGCGACCGGATGCTACACTCAACCTCACCGCTTTAGTCAAGGTCAAGGTTCGCCATGGTCATACAAACATAGTTGACGGCCTTGATGAAGTCCCGTTCAGCCATAACTTCTTCGAGCGAGTCGGCCGGTTGAGTGTAGCATCCGGTCGCTACCGCTCACGGTTCTGTAGTTGAGCGGCGCGGCGAAATTTGAGTGTGGCAGCGGTCACCACCGTGCCTGTTTTCTCACAGGCTGGAGCCGTTTGGTTCGTCTCGATGAATTGAAATCGATTCCAACATCCATCTGAGTTAAGTAGATCAAATCCAATAAGATACGAACATTGAACTGATCAACGATAGGACAGTAGAGGAAAAATAAGTTTTCGGTTTCATTGAGCCGCGGCCTCTAGTTTGTTGTCTTCGTGTTCTCTTGCTTACTTGGCGTTCCTGGCGTCTTCGCGGTTAAACTTTAGGGATGCTGACAACCGCACTCATTCAGGAAGCCGCTGCGCGAATACGCGGCCGCGTTCACCGCACGCCGGTGGTCACGTCGCGTTCCTTCAATGAAGCGACGGGCAAAGAAGTTTTCTTCAAGTGTGAAAACTTGCAGCGGGCAGGTGCGTTTAAAATTCGCGGGGCCACAAATAAGATCTTGTCCCTAACTGACGAAGAGAGGAGACGCGGCGTTGCGGCTTTCTCATCAGGCAATCACGCACAGGCGGTGGCGCTGGCATCGCGTGAGGCGGGTATTAGCGCAGTAATCGCGATGCCGGACGATGCGCCGAAAGCCAAGGTGGCTGCGACCCGGGCCTACGGCGCCGAGATCATTTTCTATGATCGACTCAAACAGGATCGTGAAGGCGTGGCGGTCGCAATTGCCGAGCGCGAAGGGCGAGTAATGGTGCCGCCCTATGATGACTATCTCATACTTGCAGGACAAGGTACTTGTGGCCTGGAGTTTCTGGAAGAAGTTCCCGATCTTGATTGCCTGTTGGCGCCCTGCAGTGGTGGCGGCCTATTCGCAGGCGTCAGCACCGCGGCCAAAGCGTTGAATCCTCGCGTTCGCTGTTTTGCTGTGGAACCTGATACTGCGGATGACACACGCCAATCGTTTCTCAAGGGCGAGCGCGTATCAATTCCGCCGCCGCCGACGATCGCGGACGGGTTGCGGGTTCAATCGCCCGGCAGATTGACGTTTCCGGTGCTGCAGCAAACCGCCGAAGATGTTTTAACGGTCTCCGATGACGAAATCGTTGAGACGATAAAATTCTTTCTTTTCCGGATGAAGTTGCTGGTCGAACCTTCAGGCGCTGCCGCTGCTGCCGCCGTGCTCGTTAACAAAATACCGAACGATACCAGTCGTGTGGGTGTGATCCTCTCGGGAGGGAATATTGATGCGGAGCTTCTGTCGCAGTTACTTTTGCCCGGGCGCGAGTAAGAAAGCAAGACAGATTCTCCATTTCTCATTTCGTATTTGACATCGTCCAAAAAGTTCTCCACACGCCGTTTAGATAGGGCACTTGTGCCCCCGCCGCGCGAGGCGGACAAGTCCGCTTTCTAAACGATGGGCTGAGGCAATGAAAAATGTGAAATGAGAAATGGAAAATTCATTTGAGGTAGTCTTGCGCCAAGCGGTCGGCTCAGCCTAGCAATCCAAACCATCCCCAGGCATTCATCACTTCACCAATAGCAAAGGAAGCAAGGTTGGCAATGATGATTGCGATGAAATCGCGCCGCATTGAACACTTGCCCGCTTCTTCTTCTCTACCAAACGCCAACCAGAACAGCAAACATTCCGCCACGGGCGCGAACGTCTCCGCAACAACCAGGTAAAGTGCGCGTGAAGCGCGCGAGAAGAGAAGCGGCAACACGAGGGTGACGATTGGATAGGTGCAGGCGGTCAACCACACGCCCGCGAAAAGTTTCCTCCTTAGTGGGTGGCGGCGAGACAGGCCCACGCAGAGAATCGGCGTCTCGATCAGAATTGTCAGTAGGTAACCAAGCGGCAGGAAGCGCCAGAGTTCGGTGGGAGTCATCCGAGTAAACAGTAAGCAGTAGGCAGTAAGCAAGCGGCAGGAGCAGGAAGACAAGATTTTCCATTTCTCATTTCGTATTTGACATACTCCAAAAAGTTCTCCACACGCCGTTTAGATAGGGCACTTGTGCCCCGCCACGCGTGGCGGACAAGTCCGCTTTCTAAACGATGTGGTGAGGCGATGGCAAATGAAAAATCTTAAATGAGAAATGGAACATCTTGTCTTCTTCTTCCTGTCGACGGTTCTACAGCATTTTCAATAAGAAAGGCGCCTCGGCTAAAACGTGGGCGATTGCTACAGTGAAATAAACGTCGCGCGTGGTGGCGTAGTCTACTGAAAACCCAAGCCAGAGTATCGCTACCAGAAAAACACCGACAGCCAGGGCTGTCACCACCAGTTTTGGAAAACCTCGTGGATGGCGCGCCAGCGGCACAGTCTTTAGATTCCAGATCCGTCCGCGCTCACGAGCAGGCAGGCTCAGCGGGTCATTTGGCTGTTTAGCCAGTGGAATTAACGGGAGAGCTACAAGCCAAACGCCATAATGCAGCATCTCCAGGAAGACGTGGACAGCAACCAGCGCATGGCTCGAAATATTTGGCAGCAACTGCGCCCCGGCATGTTGCGTGATTCTCCAGAAGAGCCCGTTGTCATCCGAAAGTGACGGCGTTTGCGTGAGTTGCCAAAACATTCCGGCCACGAGCAGTGGCAACAAGCACAAGCAACGGCGATAAGCGCGCAGCCATGCAGGTCGCGTGCGCCGCAGATGACGATCTAAGAACCATAGAGCGACGAGCGGGTGAAGGTAAACAATTGCCAGACTGAACAACTCAGGCGCGAGCCAGTTTAGTGAACACAAACCGAGCACAACGGGAATGGCCCATGACCAATCGCGCCCTGGTTTTTGTTTGCCACGCAGCCAGACAAGAGACCCGAGCCAAAGCAGCAAGAGCGTGTTCCAGGAAGCCAGGATCGCTGGCCAGGCGTTGTCCGGCCACAGGCTGAAAGCATAAAGCACGGGCAGCGCGATATACGCGACGGTCAGAAAACCGATGCCCGTAAAGGCGGTGAGGAAAAAGTTTCGCGATTTTCCGAAGCGCACGGGCAAGCGGCTCAGGAAATAGCGCAACTCAAACCAGTTATGCGGGCCGGCGAAAAGGAAAACCGTGACCACGGAGACCTGTAGCGGTAACCCACTCGCCAACAGAGCAGACAGGCAAGCACACGAGATCAGAACGCAGACAAAAACTCTGATGCTGAGATGACGATGGGCGACGAGTGGTGTTGGATTCGCTCGCCATGCCGCCAAACCGAGGTTAGCAGTGCGTTCCACTTCTGCTTTCTCCTGTATCGTTAGCTATTCAGTACTATTGAGGTCCTATTCGGGTTTCATCGGGATGATTAGTTTCATGCCCGAGCCGTCATTTGGGTCAGGCACGATCTCGATGTCGATGCCGCCATAAGTAGGCGCGCCCTTGCTAAGATTCTGCGGCAACTTGCGCCAGAAAAAAGAACTCGGCGGGCCGGCATTCGCGCGTGTAATGATTGCAGCGGCGCCAATCACCGCGGTGCCCATTAGCAAGGCGGCAGCCATCTTCTGGCTCCGGCTCTTCACCGAGCGCGCCAGCCAAACTCCGGCAAACGAAAGCGATAAAAACATAAACAGGCCTGCCAGCATTGTCCGCGTCGAACTGTGCCCGATGCTTTGGGCCATCGACTCGTTCGCCGGGATGTTTGCCAGCGCGGCCTGCAGTTCTTGCAGGTTGCTTTGCGAAATCTGTAAGCGTGCTTCGTAAACCTTGCTGTCGGGAACGATCCTGAGACTGGTGTGTAGCACGATTCGTGGTTGTTGGGGGGACGGTGATGGCTTTGGTCGAGCGATGTCCGCGTAAGCGGGCATAGTCGTCGCCAGCAGCAAACACAGAATGCAGAGACTAAAAAACTGTTTCATGGGGTTGCCTCCGATAGTTTGGCAAGCTGACTGGCTTACCTAAGTTGCCGCGCAGTATAGCGCAGATCCCAAAGCCTACTGATATTTGGAGTGCGCTGACCTGTCAGCACTTTGGTCTGAGGCGGCTTGACGCCGGTGCTTAGACCGACCCAATTACACCGTGGCCGCTACAGGTCGCGACCGGCCAAAGCGCTGAAGCGGGGTCCCCAGCCGGGCTGCCCGGCTGGGGTGCTTGCCTGGTCAGCGCACTCCATATGTCGTCGGTGTCTTATCCATCATTGCGATGTTAGAATGTGACTATCACGGTTGGCTGAAAATGAACCAGGGGAGAAAGCTTTGTCCCGCGAACTTCGAGTAATCAACAACAATCCAACGCCGCGTCTGCCAAAGCCTGAATGGCTAAAGATTCGTCTGGGCGATCCAGCCAATCAGAACCACGTGTTGAACCTGATTGAGGGTTTGAACCTGCACACTGTCTGCCAGGAAGCACGCTGTCCTAATATTTTCGAATGCTGGTCTGATCGCACGGCTACCTTCATGCTGGGCGGCGACATTTGCACCCGCCACTGCGGCTTCTGTGCGGTCGGCAAAGGAGAACCGGGATCGCTCGACGCGGAAGAACCGCGGCATGTCGCTGAAGCGGTGCGGCAACTCAACCTGGCCCATACGGTAATCACCTCGGTTAACCGCGACGATCTACCTGATGGCGGCGCCGCGCATTGGGCCGAAACTGTGCGGCAGGTGCGCGCTTTGAATCCGGAATGCAGGATTGAAGTTTTGATACCCGATTTCAATGGTGATGAAGGCGCGCTCAACACCGTGCTCGATTCTCAGCCTGACGTCTTGAATCACAATACCGAGACGGTCGCGCGCCTCTACCGGCGCGTTAGACCTGACGCCGGTTATCAGCAATCGTTAACTCTGCTCCGTCGCGCCGCGCAAAGACGCGACCAGGAAGCGCGCGGCATGTTAACTAAAAGCGGAATCATGGTTGGGCTGGGTGAGACGTTTGCTGAAGTCGTCGAACTGATGAAAGACCTGCGCGCAGTTTCCTGTAACATCATGACCATTGGCCAGTATCTGCAACCTCACGCGCGTCGCCTGCCGGTGGAGCGTTATGTAACTCCGGCAGAGTTTCAGCGCTGGGGCGAGCTGGGAATGGAGATGGGATTCCAGCACGTCGAATCGAGTCCCTTGACGCGTTCCTCTTATCACGCGCGGCAGCAAGCCGAAAGTGAGCCCCGGACTTCACTGGAGAACAAGATCATTGCCGCCAGCGATAGCGTGCCGGCAAGTTAGCCCGGAGGCAAAGAGACTTACTTCCCTTCAGTTCTTTCCGCGTGAATCCGCTGTCGTCCGCGGCAAGATAGTTTCATGAAAGCTGTCATCTTCAAGCAACACGGCGGGCCGGAGGTTTTGGAATACGTCGAAGCGCCTGACCCAACGATCAAAGCTAACGAAATCCTGGTTGAGGTGAAAGCCTGCGCCTTGAATCATCTGGACGTGTGGGCGCGCGGGGGATTGCCGGGAATTGAGATTCACCTGCCGCACATACTTGGCAGTGATATCGCCGGTGTAGTGCGTGAAGTGGGCGAGTTAGTTTCCTGGGTGCGAACGGGAGACGAAGTGATGCTTCAACCCGGCGTTTCTTGCGGACATTGCGCAGAATGCCTCTCAGGCCGCGACAATCTTTGCCGCGATTACGACATGCTGGGCTATCGCCGCGATGGCGGTTATGCACAGCTTGTCGCCGCGCCGGCGGTAAATGTCATTCCGAAGCCGAAGAATTTGGGTTGGGAAGAAGCTGCTGCCTTGCCGCTGGTAACCGTGACCGCCTGGCATATGCTGGTGACGCGTGCGGCCGTGCAGCCGGGCGAAGATGTTTTGATTCAGGCGGCAGGAAGTGGCGTAGGTTCAATCGGGATTCAGGTTGCCAAACTTCGCGGCGCGCGCGTGATTGCAACCGCGAGTTCAGATGAAAAGCTTACTAAGGCTAAAGAACTGGGTGCTGACGAAGTGGTGAACTATACGCGGGATGATTGGCCCAAAGAAGTTAAGCGGCTGACGAATAGAAAAGGGGTGGATGTGGTTTTCGAGCACACGGGAGCGGCGACCTGGCCCGGCTCGATTGTGTCGTTAAAAAACAATGGACGTCTGGTTACCTGTGGCGCCACCAGCGGGTTCGCTGCGCAGGTTGATATTCGACAGATTTTCTACCGGCACCTGACGGTTTTCGGATCCTTCATGGGTTCTAAGTCTGAACTGCTCGAAGCCATGAAATTCATCGAGAGCGGCAAGATTCGCGCCGTGGTTGACCAGAAATTGCCGCTTGCGGAAGCGCGCCGAGCACACGAGTTGATGGAACATCGGGCGCAGTTTGGCAAGCTCGTGCTGGTACCGTGAGTGGCTCGAATCAAATCGCCAGGCGCTAAGAGTCCCCGGTTTGAAATACTGTCCGTTATCGCTCGAAGCTATTGGGAAACACGTGCAACAAGTCTGAAAGTGTTTCGGGTTCGAGTGGTGTCCAATTTTGGTTTTCTCTGTGCAACCTCTGTGTTCTCAGTGTCTCTGTGGTAAGCAATCGCCAATACAAATCCACCACGGAGACACAGAGAACACAGAGGTTGCACAGAGATTAGGCAGCCCAACCTGCATCGAATTTCTTGGCGCCTTGTCAGGATTGCCGGGTCCATTCGCAACATCGGCAGTCATTCTGCTAAAGTATGCTCCCAATTGAGGGAAGTGTTTCTTGCGCAATGGCCTCGCGCTGTCTCCCGCGCAGATCTACCGATCAGTTAACAAAAAACTTTTGGAGAGATTTATGAAGTCACATCAACATGCCTCCCGCGCGCGGCTCGCACTCGCGCTGCTCATTACCCTCTTGGCCTCGTCTTTTACCGCCTTCGCTCAAAACGCCGTTACGGCCCTGCCTAAAGGTATTGAGCTGGTGACCTCCGTCGAGGGCATAAACGAGTACCGGCTGGCTAACGGCCTCCGTGTTCTTATGTTCCCCGATCAGAGCAAGCAAACCATAACTGTAAACATAACGTATCTCGTTGGCTCGGCCACTGAGAATTACGGTGAGACAGGCATGGCGCATTTGCTCGAGCACATGGTCTTCAAAGGCACGCCGAAGCATTCGAATATTCCCCAGGAGTTGACCGCGCATGGCGCTCGTCCCAACGGCACGACGTGGTCTGATCGCACCAATTATTTCGAGACCTTCTCCGCCACTGACGAGAATCTTAACTGGGCGCTTGATCTTGAATCTGATCGCATGACCAACTCGTTTATCGCGAAAAAAGATCTGGACAGCGAGATGACCGTTGTTCGTAACGAGTTTGAACTTGGTGAGAACAGGCCTTTCAACGTCCTCCTCGAGCGCTCAATGGCCGCGTCATACCTCTGGCACAACTACGGCAAGACCACCATCGGCGCGCGCAGCGACATTGAAAATGTGCCCATCGAACGGTTGCAGGCGTTTTATCGCAATTACTATCAGCCGGACAACTCCGTGCTGCTGATCGCCGGCAAGTTTGACGAACAGAAGACGCTCGGGCTGGTTGATAAATACTTCTCAGCCATCCCCCGGCCCACGCGCACGCTGCAAAAGATCTACACTATCGAGCCCACTCAGGATGGCGAGCGTTCGGTAACGTTGCGTCGCACCGGCGACACGCAACTGGTGCAGGCCCTCTACCATGTTCCCGCTGGATCACACCCCGACTTTGCCGCCATTGATATCATTACCCAGATCCTGGGGGACGACGCACCGTCCGGCCGTTTGCATAAAGCGCTGGTGCAGTCGAAGAAGGCGAGTTCAATCTTCGGTTTCGACTTTCAGTGGCGCGACCCGACGCTTGCGATTTTCGGCGCGGAAGTTCGCCAGGGTGATTCGCTTGACGCGGCCCGCGACACACTGATCCAAACCATTGAAGACATCGGCGCTAACCCGCCGACCAAAGAAGAGGTTGAGCGGGCGCGCTCTCAGATATTGAAGAACATTGAGCTTACGCTGAACAATTCTGACCGGGTTGGGCTGACGCTGAGCGAGTTCATCGGTGCGGGCGACTGGCGCTTGTTTTTCCTGCATCGCGACCGGCTGCGTAAAGTCACTCCTGAAGACGTATCCCAGATAGCGGCCCGCTATTTCAAACCGTCCAACCGCACCCTGGGATTATTCATTCCTACGCCCAAGCCTGAGCGCGCCGAGATTCCTGCCACGCCGGACCTGGCCGCGGCGCTGAAAGACTACAAGGGTGACCCGACAGTAGCCGCGGGTGAGGCTTTTGATCCCTCGCCGGCCAACATCGAAGCACGCACCAAGCGCCGCGAAGCCGGCGGAATCCAGCTGGCCCTACTGCCAAAGAAGACGCGCGGCGGCAAGGTGGTCGCGCAGATGGCGCTGCGTTATGGTGACGAGAAGAGCCTGATGAATCAATCCACCGTTGCGCAGCTCGCGGGCTCGATGTTGATCCGTGGCACCACAAAACACACGCGCCAGCAGATCCAGGATGAGCTGGATCGTTTGAAGGCGCGTGCCTCCGTTTTTGGCGGCCCAACGCAAGCTACGGTTATCATCGAGACGACACGTGAGAACCTGCCGGCAGTGATGCGGCTTGTCGCCGAGATTCTTCGTGAGCCAGTATTCCCGGCCAATGAGTTCGAACAGCTCAAGCAGGAGAACCTCGCGAACATAGAGCAACAGAAGAGCGAACCGACGCAAATTGCTTTCACGGAGTTTAGCCGGAAACTCAGTCCCTATCCCAAAGGTGACGTGCGCTATATCTCATCGCCCGAGGAGAGTATGGCGGAGTTGAACGCCGCGACTCTCGAACAGGCAAAGCAGTTTTACAAAGACTTCTACGGGTCTTCAAACAGTCAGTTGACCGTCATTGGTGACTTCGACGAAGAGGAGATTGCCAAGCTGGCCGCGGATTTGTTTGGTAATTGGAAGAGTCCGAAGCCATTCGTGCGAGTGCCAAGCATCTACAAAGATGTTGCTCCGGTTAACCAGTCGTTTCCCACGCCCGACAAGGCCAACGCCTTCTTCGTCGCCGGGTTTAATCTAAAAATACGCGACGATAACCCCGACTACCCGGCGCTGCTGCTTGGTAATTACATGCTCGGCGGCGGTTTCCTGAATTCGCGCCTCGCTGCGCGCATTCGGCAAAAGGAGGGACTTAGCTATGGCGTTGGATCCGGAATCAATATCAGCGCTCTCGACGAATACGGACGATTTACGGCCCAGGCGATCTATGCGCCGCAAAACGTCGACAAGCTGGAGGCCGCATTCAAGGAAGAGATCGCGCGCATGTTGAAAGATGGCTTCACAGCCGAAGAGGTAGAGGCTGCCAAGTCTGGTTACTTGCAATCGCGCCAGGTCAGTCGGGCGCAGGACAACGAGTTGGCCGGCCGCTTGAACAACTACATTTTCTTTGGACGGACGCTTCAGTGGGATGCGGATCTCGACGCCAGGCTCCGGGCGCTCACTCCTGAACAAATCGTCGCTGCGATGCGCCGTCACATCGATCCGTCGAAGATAACAATCGTCAAGGCGGGAGACTTTGCCAAGAATCCGGCAGTGAAGTAAGGCAAGAAAGCAGAAGGCAGAAAGCAGAAGGCAGAAGGCAGAAGGCAGTGGTAGGTTCAGGTGCAGGAAGAACGATTTTCCATTTCTAATTTCTCATTTGTTATTTTGACATTTCGGACCCAGAACGATTCACCCCTTGAATCGGACCCAGGAAAGTTTACCCATTGAATCGGACCAGGGAGCATTAAATTAGAAATGAAAAAAAATTAGAAATGAAAAATATGAAAAATGAAAAATTTTAAATGAGAAATGGAAAATCTTATCTTCTGCCTTCTTCTGCCTACTGCTCTTGTGCCTGGTGCCTTCTTCCTGCTCCTGCCGCCTGCCCTCTATTTGCCCGTGTAGTCTTCGGCGTTAAATCGCTTCTTGAGTAGTTCCAGGTTTCCCTTTGCCAGATCAAAGTTTGTTCCCGCGATAACTCGCTTGCCTTCATCAGTAGTAACCCAATCAACAACCTGCGGCGCGTTTGTTCTCAGATAGGCAGCATCGTTCTTATCCAGCGGCTTGCCATCTTTCCGAGAAAAAACCCAAACGTAGGTGTATTGACCTCTGCGGACGTAGTCCAGGTCTGCCTCAAAGCCGGTCCTGGGTGTCGGCAATGGTGACGAGGGCGCGGTGGCCGGGCTATTGGAAGAAGCGGTGATTGTGTTGCCGTTGCTGCATGAGGTCAACGTAACTCCGGCGATGAGCAACGCCGGAATAATCATAGCGAGAGTCATAATCTTGCGTGGCATTGTGGTTCAGATATTAATCTAAAAAAGCATGATTAGGAATGTTCGCCAACCAGCGGAGGTAGGCAGTTTGAAGCTACGGGAAGGTTGGTTATTACAGAACACCGGCGAGTATCGGTCGCTAGAGTCAAAGTCGGAGATAAGCGGATGCCTTTACAGAACCGAGTAGCTTTGCTCGTCTGCGACGCGCAGATAACGAAATGAAACTTTTCGCCTAAATAGAATCAACGACTTACACGTGAGTTTCTAAGAAGCGCGGTAGCGCCGGATGCTAAAGTCAACTTCGCTAATTGAGTTTGGATTAAGAGGTTTTCCGGGATTTCTCGGACAATCAAGGCTCAGCAATCTGCGGGCTTGGCACCGGCTGCGGCTCGTCGGTTCCAGTATCGTCTGTACCTGACTCGTCAGGCTCCGGTTCTGCCTTCTCATCGAGAATGTGGAGGACGGTGCAATCGCGGTCTTCGTAGATTATTTCAAACCAGCCACTGGATCTTGCATTTTCAAAGAAGTCGTCATGCGAGTTATCGGTGAAAACGTAGCGCGCACCAAAGCGATCGCGAATCAATGGACCGGGATCCTCTTCCTTGCCGAGCGTGATGCGATCGTAAAGCTCCGAGAGCGCCGGATCCTTATCGTAAAGATAAGTTGGATCGAGTCCTGATACGAAAGCGTGGGCCGGGTCGAAATAAAACAACCGGGGAAAGTCGTCCCAGTCTGTGTTGAAGATTACCTGGCCGGCCGAGAGATTAGCGTGCATCCATTCAGAACCGGCACGGTAATAATCGTGTGGCTGACTCCGGCCAATGTCTGTGATCGTTGCGCGAAGATTGAAAAAGAGAGCTAAGCCCAGCAAGAGTGCCACGGCGGCGAGAGCGATCGTTTGCCAGAGGGCTTTTAAATCGCCTTCTTCATTCGGCGTGGTGGCTTGCGGACGATCGAGAAACGGTTGCAGTTCATCGAGTATATCGGTAGGCAGGCGAGTCAACGTTGAACGGGCGCCCAACAACCAGGGCTGGAGTGCGAATGCAGAAAACATTACGGCGAACGGGGGCCAGTATTCGGCAATTCGTTTCCAGCGCGCGGTCATGATCATCAGCGCGGTGGAAAAAATCAGGAAAAACAATGAATGGTGTGAGCGCCTGCGGTCGGATGGATCAAAGGCCAGGTAACCCACCAACATCGCCGCGCAGGCGACTACAGAGTTACCAAGAAATTCCCAGGAGTCATAAGGGTACCATTCCTTTCCAACGCTGGTAGAGAAGTCCGAAACCGTTAACTTGGTTTTCAAGTGCTCGTAGAAAAGATGCAGGTTGGTGGGGAAGTAAGGGTTGATTACTAACCCGGCTGCTGTTCCCAGGAGGACCCAGACAATCGGTCGCCATTCAAACCGACGTTCGGTCCAGCCAATGACAACCGTCCAAATAAAGGTTGCCAGGATCAGCAAGACAAACATGTCGTAGGTCAATGCAAAGATGAAGCTCAACGGAATTAGAGGCCAGTACTTCTTGCTGAAGAGAAGATGTATCGCAATTACCAGATAGATTATGGCGAAAGGTGGCGCCTTTGCCATGTTGAGCCGGTAGAGGAATGGCGCCGAGCAGGCCAGCAGCGCCAGGAGCCAGATGAGCGAGTAACGAATTCGATAGCGCACCAAGAGCCAGTAGCACGAAAAGACAGCCACACTTGCGAAGATAGTTGCAGAAATCTTTGCGCCTAGCCGCAGATCGCCAAACCAGGTGAACGGCATCTGGAAGAAGTGAAAAAGCAGGTGATGATCTACGTAGTGCTTCGGATCGAGGGTGGTAAGCGGCAACCAGATAAACTGCGGCGGAAAATTTCGGTGGCGCAACGACTCCCAAAGCATGCGGCTCCACTTGATATGATAATAACCATCAAAATCCCCGCAACAGATTGCCAAGGTTGAGAATTGAAGTTGCCAGAATATCAGACCAATCGCGATGGCACCGGCGCAGAGTTGAACAGCCCGTATTGCAGATTCAGATTTAAGAATTCTTGAAAGATTTAGCGAGGGTTTCATCTATCGCCCAACTGCTATATGACAAGCGCAACTCAATTTCACAGTTGTTCGATAAGTTCGAGGAAGGCGCGCGGATCAATTGGCTTAGTCACATGCTCGTTAAACCCGGCGCTCAGCGAGCGACTGCGATCGTCAAACATGTTATAGCCGGTGACCGCGACCATCGGCACACTTTCGTAACCCGGCAGCGATCGTAATGCTTTCGCAAGTTCGTAGCCGTTCATTTCGGGCATGCCGATATCAGAGATGACGATATCGAAATGGCGGTCGCGCGCTAAAGCAATTGCATCCCGGGCACAAGATGCTGTCGATACTTCATACCCGGCATGGGTCATCAGCACGGACAGCATCTCCGTAACATCCGAGACATCATCTACGACCAAAGCGCCGCGGCCCTTCTCAGTCTCCCTGGATAACGACTGCTTGTATGGTGCTTGCGATGTGGTTTGCTCTTCTCCAGAGGGCAGAAGCTGACTCGAGAATTGTATGGGATTCCAGTAGTTAAAAGAGGCAATCGGGGTCGAGCTTGACTGTGTCATCGGAACCTTCCGCGGGAATAATCTCAAAAACTCCGATAGCGAAGGGGGAACTTAATTTAGCCGAAAGGAGAACTTCTGTCTAGGAATTCTGTGGAGAGAGGAGTCTCTCAACCGCGCCTAATAGTTCGGCCGGCTCGATTGGCTTCGCGAGGTGCATATTGAAACCGGCTGCAATTGCCGCATCAATATCCTTTTGAGAGGCATATCCTGTCAGTGCGATGGCGGGAGTTTCCTCCAGACCTTTCTTCTGACGCAAACTTCTAATTAGTTGCAGGCCATCCATTGCCGGCATCGCAATATCTGATATCAATAAGTCGAAATGTTCGCGATCGGCGATCCGGAGAGCTTCGGCGGCGGAATCGCAAGAGAGGGTTTCGTAGCCTCGAGCTCGAAAATACGTGCCCAGCAGTTCCAGCGTGTCGGGCTGATCTTCGACAATCAGAATGCGACGACGATTCTCTTTATTTTCAGGATCGGGTCTCCGCTCCCTGCCACCATCCTCTCCGCGAAGCGCTGAATCGCGCGGGAGTTTGACGACAAAGACGCTTCCTTTTCCTACCCCGTCGCTGGCCGCTTCAATCTTTCCGCCGTGAGCCACTACGAAGCTCCTAACCAGAGCGAGCCCCAGGCCAAGTCCCCCGTAAGTCCGAGAGCGCGAACCATCTGCTTGCCGAAAACGCTCAAAGACATAAGGCAAAAACTCGAGCGGTATCCCTTCGCCGTGATCCTTTATCCGAACAGTCGCTTCAGCATCACTGGCCTCGCAGCTGACTTGTACGTAGCTTCCGGCAGGCGAGAATTTTATTGCGTTGTGCAAAATGTTGCAGAAGGCTTGATTAAGACGGGCGCGATCGCCTTTGATCATCAGAACAGACGCACCCTCAGCAATCTCAAGCCGCAGATCAACCTTTGACTCGCGCGCATAAGAACGCATGGTCTCAATCGATTCCGACAAAACGTCAGCGAGCGAGACATTAGCTTCTTCAAGATGCATCTTGCCGCTCAAAATAACCGACATATCGAGCAAATCATTTATCAGGCGCTTGAGGCTATATGCGTTTGTGTTAATGACAGACAGGGCCCGCTCGAATTCGGCGTCCGGCACAATGCCGTTCTGCATCATGTGGACCCAGCCAATGATGGGCGTGAGTGGTGTGCGGAGTTCATGAGAAAGTATTGTTAGAAACTCATCTTTGGCGCGGTTTGCATCTTCCGCCGCCGCTCGCGCGTTCTTTTCGACCTGGTAAAGACGCGCATTCTCAATGGTTAGGGCAATCCGATCGGCAGCCAACTGCAAAAGCCGCACATCCTCCTCTGTGAAGTGTGCAAACTCCAGCCTGCCGGCATGCAGCACACCGGTGGGACGGCCTTCAACGAGTAAGGGAACGCCGACCAAAGATTTGATGCCTTTCTCGCGCAGGAGCGGATTGAAGACATCCGCCTGGCTTACATCATTGATGATAATAGGCTGGCGTTCCGCCACTATTCGGCCCGCAAAGCCTTTACCTACCGGGATACGCACGCCGAGTTCAACTTCTTCTTCCAAACCTTGAGCAGCCCAGGCGACGAGCTCATCTCCCTCGGTTCGCAACAGCAGGATAGCAACTGTATCGACATTCAAAACCTCGCGGACCCGCTTGAGCGACTCGGAAAGCAATTCATCCAGCGACAAGTGGGTCAGCGTCGAGGCAGTGACTTTTTGCAGAGCCTCCAGCCGTTTCTCCATTAGTTTTCGCTTGGTGATGTCTCGCGCGATGCCGGTAAAAAAGCGCTGGCCATCTTTGTTAAATTCCCCAAACGAAAGTTCCAGCGAAATCTCCTGCCCGTTCTTGTGAAGTCCGGGCAGTTCCACCGCTACCCAGGGAATATGTTTTTGGCCGGTGTCCAAATAATTCTTCAGTCCCGCCCGATGAACGTGACGAAGATACTCCGGCATCAGCATCGTGAGATCGGACCCGATCAGCTCTTCGATCGCATAGCCGAAAATATTCACAGCCCCGCGATTAACAAATAGGATCCTGCTGTTTTCGTTGATGGTGATGATGGCATCGGAGCCGGTCTCCATAATAATGCGGGAACTCTCGACAATATCCTGGAGAGGTATTTGCAAAGCCTCTGGCGTGTTAGTAAGCGAATTGTCGCGTGCCATTTCGAGCTACCTCCTTGCGCGATTCCGGAGCCCGAATTTGCAGAGGACTGAAGCTTGAGAGTTTATGGTTCAACGAAGAAAAGCTAAACTTTCACGCTTTCGAAGTCAAACTTCAATTAGATTGTGTGTTAGGTTCTGGTTAATGTACCCAGCCGGTAATCTTTTCATTCTCACGGCACACGGCCGGCTCGAGGCAATTCTCAAAGAGCCGCGCACTAGCCCGCCGTTGGGAGCTGCGCTGGTGCTTCATCCGCATCCGCTGGGTGGCGGCACGATGCACAACAAGGTCGTGTTTCGCGCCGCCAGTGCGCTCAATGATGCGGGGATGGTTACGCTGCGGATCAACTTCCGTGGGGTCGGACAAAGCAGCGGCGAACACGACGAAGGTCGCGGTGAGCTCGAGGATGTGCGCGCGGGCCTCGAGTATCTTGCTGAGACTTTTCCCGAGTTACCAATCACGCTTTGTGGCTTTTCATTTGGCGCTCGAGTGGGGCTGGAAGTCGGAATAGCGGACGACTGGGTTCGTAATATGATTAGTATCGGGACGCCCGTCGACAAGTATGACTTTGGTTTCCTGGAGGCGTGCAGCAAACCGATTCTTTTTGTTCATGGAGACCATGACGAGTTTGGTAGTATTTCGCGCCTGCAGGTTTTGGCAGACAAAATCCAACAACACAACCCGACTGTTGAACTGCATATCATCAAAGACTCAGGTCATTTCTTCGAAGGCCATCTCGATGAGCTGAAGCAGGTAATTACGGACTGGACAATGCGGCAGCTGGAGATTTAGCTTCATGCGAATGATCCACAGGAGATAGTCCAGTAAAGGCAACTACTCGCGGCCAACTTTCGAGGTCTCATCTGTTTTCTGGAACGAACTGATGGAAATAAACTGCGCGGGCGGTTTTTTGTCGCGCAGCCGAAGCTTGATGAAGGTAAACGCAACTGCGACTACAACCGCAAGGATGAAACCCCCGAGTAGCTGCTTACCAAGGTCGTTGAAATCAGAGGCGGTGTTGTCTTGCAGGAAAATGATCGAGAGTTGGCTGAGCTGATAGAGCGCAAGTGCAAGCATGATGAGCATGGGCATGGGTTTCGGACCTTTCATAGACAGGGTTTGGCCAAGGTTTTTCTAAGGTTTGACGGGGCCAGCCGCGAACTTAGACACCCGCACGGCCGGGTTTGTTCCGTGTGGGACTAATCTCTATTAACCAGGGAAAATGCAAATGAGCGCTTACCGCGATCCGGCAATAAGAATTACGCTGCTGCCGCGCGACACAAATTCGGCGGGCACAGTCTTCGGCGGCGTCATCCTCAGTTATATCGACATGGCCGGGGCGATAGAGGCGCATCGCCGCACCGGCATGCCTCGATTCGTAACCGTCGCGATGCGGGAAGTCATCTTTCATAAGCCGGTGTTTGTCGGCGACCTGGTGAGCTTCTACGCCGAAACCGTGGCGCTAGGAAACACCTCGATCACCATTCGTGTGATTGTCGAAACGGAAAGAGTCGGATCATCGAAGGAGCAGGTGCGGGTGACGGAAGCCGAGGTTGTTTACGTGGCGGTGGATGAGAACCGGGTGAAGACTCCCATTATAAGAGAGTGATGAGTGATAGTGATAGTGATGAGTGATGAGTGATGAGTGCTGAGTGATGAGTGATGAGTGATAATGATGAGTGATGCGATGCGGGGTGAGGGGGTAATAAGATTTTCCATTTATCATTTTTCATTTAGCCATTTAGGATCGAAAACCATCAACCTTGACGGGTGCTGACGCAGTTTGGCAATGAATTGCGATCAGTAGCACCTAGACGAGTAAGTAGCGCTCATTTCTAGTGGTCCTGTATTACAATGAAAAATAAGAAATGAGAAATCAGAAATGGAAAATCTGCTTCTGGCTTGGTACCGATCCTCATCAGTCATGGCTCATCATTAATTCAAAAGCGCTTGCATGCGATGAAGTCCGCTGGCTGCCTCGGTGAAGCCGGGTTGTTGTTCGAGTGCTTTCCCATAATGCCGCGCCGCCTCCAGGTACTTCCGGCGCGTTTCGTAGATGCGACCGAGATTGAAATGCGGAAAGGCGTAAGACTCATAACGCGGCGCATAGAGCGCGCGTTTGAACCAGCGAACACTGCTGTAAGAATCGCCTTTGGCTAGCAGGTAACTACCGATATCGTTGTAAGGATTCCCCAGCGTCTCATCGACGCGAATTGCTTCCAAACATTCTTGAATCGCTTCGTCGTAGCGGTCCTGAAAACTATAAACCCAACCGAGAAACGTGTGCGCTTCGGCGGTCGGATAGGTTTCGATCGAGCGCTTGTAAAGCTCTATTGCTTGTTCATAGTTTTCCGCCAGCTGCGCCTGATAGGCCTCCTGGAAGAGCTGCTTGGCTTGATACTTCGCAGCCGGCGAAGCGTCGTCCTCGTAAACGTTGTCTTTCATCAGTTATTCAATTGCAGTCCGTCTTCTGTTTTTGATCCTTGTCCAGACGCTTGATGCGATCCTCCACTTTCGGGGCAATCGCTTTCTTTGCGATTATGGCCGTCTGCAAGACCTCCGAGTCAAACTGTGCCCGCTCTCGGGCAATAAGCAAGCGCGTCTCTTTGAGCATCGCATAGCCGTCTCCCCCGTCGATCGCGACGTAGTCGCTCGTAGCCAGGGTGTACTTTTTCTGCTCATCTAAAGGTTGACCATTAACTGTCGCACTTATTATTCGCGAGCCTGGCGGCCGTGTCGCATCAAAGGTGAATTTTACCCCGGATACTTGCGGAAAGCGGCCCGGTTCCGCATCTTCCGCGCTGCGAGCCACGCCATGCTCCAGTACCTGCCGCAACGTGGCGCCGCTCAGTTCCACTTTTACTACTTTGTTCTTGAAGGGAAGTATCGATAAGACGTCCCTCTTTGTTAACGGCCCTGCACGAATTATCTCATCGGCGCGAATCGAGCCGCCATTCATTAGGCCAACCTCTGAGCTTGTCGCCAGGCGAAATGAATCCGCTATGAAATCTCCAATGTTTGTTTCCTGAGTTCGATTAACTGCGCTGCGCGCATCCAGATCTACGGCAGTGCGGCCTACCACCTGGGAAAGCTCCTTCAACAGCGCTCCATATTTGCGATTGATGGCGGCGAATTGCGAATCGTCTTTTATCTTGTCGGTTACCGGGATCACTTTCCAGTCGATGCTTTCTACCGCCCCGGTACTCTTCGAGATGTTGAGATCAATTTGTCCCAGCTCGCGTGCGTCCGCGGTCATTTTGAAAATAGGAGCGCCTCCCGAAGCCGATTCCAGCAGGGTGTGCTCATGACCGCCGATGATTACGTCGACTCCGGAACATCGAGCAACTTCCTTATCTTCGCTCATTGATAGATGTGTTAGCGCGACCACTGTCTTTACGCCTCGCGCATGAAGCTCGGAAACCATCTTCCGTCCTGTTTCACAGGGATTGAGAAACTCAACATCGGGTCCGGGTCGCGAGGTAATTTTGGTTTCCTCGAGCGTTAGCCCGAATATTCCGACCTTCACGCCCTCAAACTCCCGAACCACATAAGCGGGGGCATCGCCGAATGGCTTGCCCGTCTTTTTGTCAATCACGTTGGCAACAATCCACTTGAATTTGGATTCCTTCATTCGCTCGCGCAGCACGTCGGGACCAAAGTCGAACTCATGATTGCCAAAGGTTGAGTAGTCGAGACCGGCGGTGTTCCAGGCATCGATCATTTGCGCGCCCTTGTAGGTAATAGATTCCACTGAAGGCGAAATCGTATCTCCTGAAAGGAGGAAGAGGCTGTTTGGCGACTGCTTCTCAATCTCTTTTTTTAGGGTCAGGACTCGCGCCAACCCGCCACGTGTTCCCAGATCGACGGGAGCGAATTGATATACATCGTTCACTTGCAAAAGCGTCACCCTTACGGTGCAGTCAGACTTTTGTTGCGCAGACAGCGAGACAATGGACGCAAAGACAAGGAATAGGATCAGAGTCGCTCGTTTCCGTGTCAATATGTACTGGTTCATCTTTTTTCCATCATTTCTGCGTCATTAATCACGCATACCGACGCTGTTTATGTTGTGTTCTGGTGACTGAATTATACTCGGCACGTTGAGGCGAAGTGAAAGGATTAATTAATGTCGGCAGGTGAGATTTTCGTCTGAGCCCGCTACGCGGGTTCTGAAAAAGAAAAGCCACATTAGCCTCTAGAACTTCGGAAACCTTGAACTCAAGACGACGATCTAAGATAACTGTTCTATGTTAGCGAAGGAAACAATTTTTCTAACGGGCTTTCCCGGGTTCATTGCGAGCCGTCTGTTGCGACGTCTGGCAGAGGAAGGCGGGCGTTTCCTGCTGCTGGTGCAACCCGCTTTCGCTGAGCGGGCGCAGAAGGAACTGAGCAGCGTCGCGAGCTACGCCGGCAGATCTCCCTCAGATTTTGCACTGTTGCCGGGCGACATCACCAAACCCGATCTCGGTATGTCGCCGGAGGATTTGCGCATAGCGCGCTCCGAGTCGACCCTTCTTTTTCATTTGGCGGCCATCTATGATTTGGCGGTGGCTCGCGACCTGGGGCTTAGTGTGAACCTTGAGGGTACGCGCAACGTCAACAACTTTGCCCGTTCCTTGCCCGCTCTGCGACACTATCATTACGTTTCCACCTGCTACGTGGCCGGCAAACGGACCGGTCGGATTTTGGAGAAAGAGCTACTGCACGAAGCCGGCTTTCGCAATTATTATGAAGAAACCAAATATCTCGCGGAGCTGGAAGTTGATGGGCTGAAATCAGAATTGCCGGTCACCATTCATCGTCCTGCCGTAGTTTGTGGTGATTCGCGCTCAGGCGAAACTGCCAAGTATGACGGCATCTACTATTTGATCCGCTATCTACTGAAGTGGCCTTCCGTGCTTTCCGCCTTTAACATCGGCAACACGGAGGTGGCGCTCAATCTTGTTCCGGTTGATTTCGTAGTGGAAGCGATGGCAACGCTCGCACAAGATCCACTTTCTGTGGGCAAGACTCTTCAGTTAGCCGATCCGGAACCACTAACAACTCGCGAACTCTTTAATACGATCGCGCGCTGCATTGGTGGCAGGGAATCGCGGGTCACGCTACCGGCCTGGCTGGTGGAGTTCTCTTTAATGCTCCCGCTCGCGCCGAAGATTACCGGCTTGCCTCATTCCGGAGTTCCTTATTTTTTCCTGAAGCAGACCTACGACACGGCCCAGGCGACTGAACTACTTAAACCTCACGGCATCTCCTGTCCGCCATTTGAAAGCTACGCCGGGATGATAGTCGATTTTGCCGCCCGCCACCCCGTTTTAACCACCCCCTGATCAAGCAAGAATGTGTCGGATCAGCGGGGCAAGCCCCACTTTCCGACCATGAGGCTTCAACATAAACAGGCGGACAGTGATCGGCCGAACCGCGAGCATGGCAACCCAAAATCAGAACCGGGAGCGGTTGCGATGGGTCAGTTGCCGGACACTCAACATCGTGGGTCGACAAATACGGAACGGGGAGCAGTAACGACCGGGTCCGTGACGATTAGAAATGAGCTTATTGTTACTGGACCCGGTCGCTACCGCTCCTGGTTCTGTATTTGTTTGGCTGCAGTTCGCTGCCTGCTGAAGACGAAGCCGCATAAGCAGAACTCTGGCATCGCTGATGCACAAATACGGAACCGGAAGCGGTACCGTACCTTTTTGGTTCTCACAGAGTCTCGGTAACGACCGGCTTGATGCACAACTCCCAGAACACGGAGTGGTAGGCACGAGATGGGGTAATTCAAAGTCGCGTTTATGGCCGGTCGCTACCGCTTCACTCCACTTGACAAATCCATAGTTTAGAATTAGTCTAAGTTCATCCTATGGGGCCGGAGACACAAAATCGTACTACTGAGGAAAAGCTAACGCGGCAGCGGGAGGCCGTGCTCCAGGTTATTCGTTCAAGGGAAGACCACCCGACTGCCAGCGAAATTTTCCAGGCGGCGCGTCTACAGTTGCCGACAATTAGTTATGCGACTGTTTACAACTCGCTACGGTTTTTGAAAGAGACCGGGTTGGTGCATGAGATCAAGTTTGGCGACGGCGCCAGTCGTTACGATCGGGAAACTGAGCGGCATGATCACGCTATCTGCAACGAATGTGGCAAGCTGGTCGACTTCGATCTGCCACAAGCAGCCGAATTAATGCAAGCGGCAGCACGAAAGTCGAAGTTTAAACCCGCATCGGTTCATCTAACGCTCAGAGGTGTTTGCCCGGAGTGCCGCAAGACATAGCCGAAAAAAGTGCTTTAAGTTCGAAAATCATAGTTTGAAAATTGGAGGATTCATGACAGCAGCGACAGCAACAGCAACGGAGAAGGCGATGGTGGGCCAGCCGGCGCCAAATTTCGATATGGCCTCAACCAAGAACATTGAGAAGCTAAACGAAAACGTTAAGCTTGACGACTACAAAGGCAGATGGGTTGTCCTCTTGTTTTATCCGCTGGACTTCACATTTGTTTGTCCCACGGAGCTGACAGCGTTCAGCGATCGTTATGAAGAGTTTCAGGGCATTGGGGCCGACATCATCGGCGTCTCGACCGACTCTGTCTATTCCCATCGCGCCTGGATCAAGACACCGCGCGACAAAGGTGGTGTAGAAGGATTGGTATATCCGCTTGCCGCTGATGCGACGAAGAATGTCTCTCGCGATTATGGCGTGCTGATTGAGGATCGTGGCATTGCGCTTCGCGGTCTATTTGTCATCGACCCGGAGGGAATTCTGCGCTACAAGGTCGTTCACGATCTGAACATCGGTCGCTCGGCCGAAGAAACGCTTCGCGTTATTCAAGCGCTGCAGACTGGCGGTCTGTGCCAGGCAGAATGGAAACCCGGTCAGAAAACGCTGAACGCGTAAATCAGTGATGAGTGATGAGTGATGAGTGATGAGTCAAACGCAGGTGTTCTGACTCGTCACTTCTCACTCTCACTGCTTATTTCGAGGTCAAAGCCATGGGTATGAGAATTGGAACAGAGATGCCGCGACTCGAGGGAGCGACGGAGTGGTTTGGGCACACGCAGGCCCAGGCCGAGGAAGATGTCAGGGGCCACCCGACGCTAATTCATTTTTGGTCGATGAGTTGTGGGATTTGCAAGGACAATATGCCGCGCATTGCCGAGTGGCGCGACGAGTTGAAGGAGCGTGGCCTGCGCGTAGTGGCGATCCACATGCCACGCTATGAGACAGATACGGATGTCGAGGGTGTACGCGAGGCCATTGCGGCTAACTCAATTATTGAGCCTTGCGCCATAGATAATGAACATAAACTGAAGGACGCGTTTCAAAACGATCAGGGCTACGTGCCGGCGTATTATCTTTTCGACGGCGCGGGCAAGTTGCGCAGTTTCGCTGCTGGTGAACGCGGCCTCGATTTGCTCAAGGCGACCCTCGATCGTGTGATGGCTGCCGCCTCACAACCTGCAAATGCTTAATAGTAATTCCACTGCTATGCCGACACCGCTTTCGAGAACTGGTTGGCAATTAGAAGCAGCAGGGCAAAACTAACGGCGGCTGCGCCTATCGCCAATCCAGCCAGCAAGAGAATTATCAAACCCACAAACAACCAGTCGCTCAATGTTCCCTTGCGCGTCTCGCCTGCGGAAACGGTCGCCCGCTTGCGCATCAGATCAAGGTTCATCTGGTTCGATTTCCACCAGGCATCGAAAACATCGCCAACCAGAGGCAAAGATCCCCCGAGGTAGTCGATCCCGATGTTCAGGCCCATGCGCAGAAGTGTCACTCTCGGAACCCGGTAACGAACTGCGGCGACAAGAATGTAGAAGGACACGAGGGAAGTGGCAGCGTCACCGAAGCCGGGAATCAAACCAACTATTGCATCCAGCCCAAACCGCCAACCCAATCCCGGCACACGAATCAGGTCGTCCATCAGCCAACTCAAGCGTTCAAGACTTTCATCGATCGTCACTGAGCGCGTTTGGTCCAGCCGTTGGCTTGGGAGGTTGAACTCGTCCTCTTTGTAAACTTCCATCGTCATAGTAGGACAGACATTCTTGTCTGTCCGTGTGGGAGACAGGCAATTCGTCCGTATAAGTCAAACCAGATTTTCCATATATCATTTCACATTTTTCATTAGCCATCGCCTCAGCCCATCGTTTAGAAAGCGTACTTGTCCGCCTAGCGCGGCGGGACCAAGTGCCCTATCGCTCAACTACAGAACCGTGAGCGGTAGCGACCGGATGCTACACTCAACCTCACCGCTTTAGTCAAGGTCAAGGTTCGCCTTGTTCATATAAAGATAGGCAACGGCCTTGATAAAGTTCTGTTCAGTCATAACTTCTTCGAGCGAGTCGGCCGGTTGAGCGTAGCATCCGGTAGCTACCACCACCCCAGCGCGGCTGCCGCGCCGGGGGACCCCGGCCCGCTCACGGTTCTGTAGTTGAGCGCCGTCTTGCGAAGTGGACTGCCAGCACACGGCACTAATTTTCCATATATCATTTCACATTTTTCATTAGCCATCGCCTCAGCCCATCGTTTAGAAAGCGGACTTGTCCGCCTCGCGCGGCGGGACACAAGTGCCCTATCTAAACGGCCTGTGGAGAACTTTTTGGACGATGCCAAATGAGAAATATCAAATGATATATGAAAAATCTTTTGGTGAATTCGTGTCCTCCTCTTTCTCAATGGGACAGGCAAGAAAGCCTGTCCTACATTTCAGCGTATTCGCGTTACCTGTTGCCAGAAGAATTTGCCCACGCGCGCAAAGGCGCTAAGCGGGTTGCGGTCACCGCCCCGTTGCTGGTTTGGCTTGGTGGGTAATCCCAGCGAGGTTGCCAGTTCCTTATCAGGCCTGGCAATGTCTTCGTCGCCACGCTTGCTGGCCAACCAGCGGTTGAATGCCCGTGCCACACCACGCCGGTGTTCGATGGGAGCCTCTGCTATAAGCGCGCCGCGAAGGTCGTCGAGTTCGGCGATTTCCAGCAGGTTTGCGCGGTAATAATTCTTAAGAGCCGACAGCAGTTTTTCCTCGCCAAGAAGACGCTGCAATTGAACAAACATCAACGCTCCTTTGGTGGTAACGACCGCCGCATACTGAAATGTGTTGCGATAATCGCGCGCTGGCCGGTTAGCATCCATGTCATCACCGCCAAAAGTTCGATATAAGCGGTAAACTCCACGCAACTGGTCTTGCAGGACTGCAGCCGCTCTTTCCTCGCCGTAGATTTCGCGGAAATAAAGCAATGCCGACCAGCTGGCCAGCGCCTCATCCAGCACTGGCTCGCGCGCGGGGTTGTTGCCTACGGCCGCGCCCCACCACTGATGAGCAACCAGGTGGGCCACACCCCACTCGAGGCTTTCCTCGACAGAGGGTCGCTGTTCACGAATAATTTCCGGAAGGTTGCGCACTGCAGGCGAATCAAAATCGACATAGTAAGCGCTCGCGATCACTTCCAGGCCGGCAAACTCATTGCTGCCCAAACCTGCAACCAGTGGGGCCTCGGCGATGTTTAGCGTCTTAAAAGGTAGCGGCCCAAATCTTGAGCTGAAGATTCGCAAAGAATCTTCAGCCATCCGGAGCACTCGTTTTCCGATTCGCTCATGCTCAGGAATAAAAATGGATCGTAAAGTAGTTTTCCCGACTACCGTTTGTTCGGATCGCAGATCGCGGCCGGCAATAATCGCAAAGTCTCGCAACACAGGAGCAGAGAAGACCATAGTTGTTCCACTGCTGGACTTCTCGTCTTCGCCGGCGGAAGTAAAGACAACGATCCCCGGCGCCACGGTTATGCTTACCTGGTAATCGGCTACTTCATTGAAGATCGTGTCGCCAACGCTGGGTTCAAGCTTGCGCACCCATTCATCGCCGTCGTGCACGGCAAGCACCGGATATGAGGTTCCGAGCAGCATCACACCGCGGCAGCGAAAATTGAGATCTCGCGGACTACGAATCTCCCGATCGCCGCGGAGAGCTGCACTAACCTGCTTAACGACGTGCACTGTCAAGCCGGTCTCATCCGGATCGATCTCGGGCACCTTGCCCTTGAAGCCGACTACAACCTCGGTTGTTTTTCCCGGAAGGACTTGTTCGCGCAGGTTGACGCGCAAGGTTGTACCCTGGTCATCGATTGAATAAGTGAGCGGCGCACTGTCTGCCGCGAAGCGAACGTCGGTAATGTCAATACGAGGCTCCTCGGTTTCTGTGCTGTGTGAGTTGGCGCCCGCTAAACCGTAGGCCTGAGGGGGACGAAGATTGGAATAGAGATGAAAATAGAGAACTGCAACCGAGTGGTCACTGCGGTTGACCCAGCGTACCCGTTCCGACCCGGCGTAGGAAAGGGCATCGAAGTCGATTTTTAGTTGAATATTATATCGCTGACGAGCCGCTTCGCCGGTTGCTGCTTCCTGGGTAGATGGCAATTGTTGCTGAGCGTTTGTGGCTGCCAGACTGACCAATACCCAGGTTACCAGCAACAGAGTAACCGAATGGGGTGGTCTATGAAGGACCGAAAAGAAGTCTTTTTTCACGGATCTTTCCTGGCCAATCTTAATAACTGCCTAGCGGCGCCGGTTTGAACTAGGGCGAACAGATTCCTTGACTACGATCGAACGAATGACGTCGCCACGAACGACGGCGTCTACCGTATCCATGCCTGAAACGACGTTACCAAAAACAGTGTAGCCTCCGTCCAGATGTGGTTGAGGCGAATGAGTCACAAACCATTGCGACCCGCCGGTGTCCTTGCCCGAAAGGGCCATCCCAACAGCGCCTCGCTCATAAGGCACTTCGTTTATTTCGCAGCGAATTTGGTAGCCGGGTCCGCCGTTTCCATCACCACGCGGATCGCCGTCCTGAATTACGAAGTTGGGGACTACGCGATGCACCGTGATCCCATTGAAGTAATTGCGCTTCGCGAGCCGAATGAAGTTGTCCACGTTCAGAGGGGCCTCGTCCGGCAACAGATGAATTGTAAACGAGCCTTTGTCGGTAGTAACTACAGCATCGACCTGCTTGCCGATCCGCGCGCTCGCGCGCTCGTAATCCGCTGTAGTGTTGCGCGTTTGCACCGTGCCGATACGATTGGAGAAATCACCGGCGCCGTTTGCTTTCAATTGGGCGACGGCTTTGCGGCGCACCAGGTAATCCTGAGACTCGAGAGCGGTCTTAATCGCGTCGTTGGCGGCGGCACTTTTCTGTTTCGCAAGCGAATCCAGAATCGCAAGCGCGGCATCATCCAATTCTTTGTCGGCCAGCGCCACTGGTAAGGCTGCGACTAGCGCTTGTGTATTCGTTTCACCCGGCGGGAGTTCGCCCAGGAGTTCCGCCGCCGTCGCCCTGATGATCACATCGGATTCTTTCAGGTGTTTGACCAGCACTTCAGCCAGATCTTTCGGCTTAAACGCTGCATATGCCCGGAGGACATCGGGAATCGCATATTCAGAATGGACGGCAACCAGAGTGTTGATGTTGATGCCCGAGTTACGATAGTCGAGCATCGCACGCAAAATGTCTTGGGCCTGCGATCTAAGCCGCTTATTGTCATTCGTCGAATCAGGGACGGCCGCTATCTCACCCAACCCTTGCGCGATGCTCGAAGCTGCTCGCCAGTCGAGCAGAATT
Source organism: Pyrinomonadaceae bacterium (assembly GCA_036507195.1). GTDB lineage: Bacteria > Acidobacteriota > Blastocatellia > Pyrinomonadales > Pyrinomonadaceae > PSRF01. Next base: position 26,835 of record DASXQM010000168.1, read on the forward strand.
GCCTCCTGGGCGATCCGACTGGTAAGCGGCCCCGCACCGAATTGCGACAGATAGGCATTTGGATGAATCCGTGCGATGGCCACCTCCACTTCCGGCGCGCCAGACCCTGTAACCGGACGAACATTTCTTAACCAGGTAACAACTCTTTCATCGTTTGAGTTCTGCCTGAGGCGGCCGAGTGCGGTGGCAATCTCGAGCAATTCGTTAGCTTCAGATGGATGGGCCGGTGGCTTAGCATTGTCTCCAACCTTCCTGGCTGATGTTGAAATTAAGAGTAGCTTCGAGACATGGTCAAGCAGCGGTGAGGTTGCACGCGCATCTTTCAGTGAGGCCAGTGCGCGAATCGCACTGACGCGCACACGAGAGTCCCTATCCTTCAGCGCCCGATCCAGTAACTGCTCAAAAGAAGCTTTGTCTTCTGATGCGCCCAGTACGCGCGCTGCATTTGCCCGCACGATTGGATCCGGATCGCTTATGAGAAGTCTGCGTAACTGCTCGTTGCCATCTTTCAGTTTGAGCCGGGCTAGTGTGTTTGCGGCGTCGGCGCGGATGCGCGGGTCTGAGTAATGCAAAAACTCTGCGACTGTAGGCCCGGCATTGGCCGGTTTGGCGCGAAGGGTGGCCGTCAGTCCAAGTAAAATTGTCAAACGATCCGGGGCGGCACCACTACGTGCTTCAAGGGTCAATGCGTCAAGAATCGCATTCCCCAACTCACGCGCACGCGATTCCTCTTCTTTTGGCAAAGCCGCTGCGATTTTGCCCAACGCTTCGATGGCTCGGGCGCGCAAGAGGGGTTCCTTCGTGTCCTTCAAAGTCGTTAGCAGCGCGTTTGCCCCTAAAGAAGCCTCAACTTCGCCCAGCGCAAACGCGGCCATTGCGCGCACGACCAACTCATCATCCCGCTGCAGCAGCTTAATCAGATCGCTTATTGCATCCTCGTCGCCGATACGTCCTGCCGCCAGGGCAGCTCGCGAGCGTACGGCAGCATTCCGGGCGGAAAATAAGCTGCGCAGGTCGTCGTCCCAGCGACGTTCGTCTTCCGCTCGCAGGATTCGCAGCAATAAGATCTTTGGCACCGGATCACCGGAAGTAGGATTGTGTAACCCACGTCCGGGATTTTGAGAGAAAACACTTGCGGTTGAAGCGAGCATCAGTACGTAAGCGGTTAAAGCGAGAACATGCGGGCGTGACGGTAAGCGACCAGTCTCTAAAATTTGATTCATATGGCTTTTCGTCACAAACCGGTAGCCGGATGGAAGCGCACCTATTGGAACCTGACAGGGGAGTTTGCTGTCTATGTATCAGGCAGGCGGCTTAGTTATGTCAAGGAGTGACGTGCGGGAGGGAGTGATGCGGTTTGGGTCAACGGCCAATTGCGGTAGTTGCGGACCTATGAGGCCAGCACCATCACGCCGTAGCGGGAGGGTCCTGGAAGCGAATCTACCAAGTACAGAACCCACAAAAGTGCCGGGCTAAACCTGCAGGCTGAATGCGACCGGAACCCATCCGCTACCGAGAGTGTGTGAAAACTCAAGTTTGAGCACAGCTCCACTTAAAGAGAACCACTCAATACATCAGAACCGAGCAGCGGTAGCGACCGGGTTCGTTGCGGGACGCTCAGCATCGTGGGTCGACGAATACGGAACGGGGGAGCAGTAGCGACCTGGTCCTTGACCATTACAAAAGAGCTTATTGTTATTGGACCCGGTCGCTCTGTATTTGTTTGGCGCTTGGCGACGCAAATGCAATCAACTGCCAGGCGACAATCGGTATGCATCTTGCCTATTCACAACCCTGAAATGGCCTTTAGTAGGCAAATAAAAGAAGAGATAGCTTTGACGTAGCCTGTCGGGCGATCTTCCGCAAGCTTAGTCATTAGCTAATCTCTGGATCTTAGTGTGTGTAACGCGTACGGAAATGAATGCAAATGTTTCGATTTAATGCGAGCTGCCACAAAGTGCGCCATTCAAAAACAGCTTTGAACTGGAATTAAAATGGGACACACCGGTCATACAGCCACAGCCCGGAGTAAGACAGAACAAATTCCTTCCGGACAACTCCTACTCGAAGGTGAACTGAGCGTCCCGGTAGCCGCCACCGGCATCGTCTTGTTCGCGCACGGCTCGGGGAGCAGCCGTCACAGTCCGCGTAATCAGTTCGTGGCGCTAACTATTCGTGAGGCGGGTGTTGGTACGCTGCTCTTCGATTTACTCACACCGGAGGAAGAAACTGTTGATATAAGCACACGTCACTTGCGCTTCGACATTGGTCTGCTCGCCAAACGCCTTGTTGATGCAACTACCTGGCTCAAAAGGAAAGCCGACACTACACATTTGAGAGTTGGCTATTTTGGGGCGAGTACCGGTGGTGGTGCGGCCTTAGTGGCTGCCGCTGAACTCGGGGAAGAGATTGGAGCGGTCGTCTCACGGGGCGGACGACCGGATCTTGCTGGAGATGCATTGCCCAAAGTTAAGTCGCCAACTCTCCTAATTGTTGGAGGTCTGGACTATCCGGTGATCAGGATGAACGAGGATGCGTACCGGCAACTACGCTGCGAAAAAGAACTAAAAATTATTCCCGGCGCGACCCATCTTTTTGAAGAGCCGGGAACGCTCGAAGGGGTCGCGCATCTCTCGGCTGATTGGTTTCAGCGAAAGCTGAGCTCGGATGTTGTCGTTGAGAGGGCATCAGAAAGATAAGTAGGGCTGAATAACAAACTGTGAAATTGGCCTGTCGAGAACAAGTTGACTTTGTTTGAAACTGGAGGTAAGGATCGATGCAAGTAAAGGAAATCATGACAACTGATCCGGCGTGCTGTACGCCGGAGACCAGTCTGCAAGAAGTCGGAAAGATGATGATTGATCACGATTGTGGCGAGATACCTGTTGTCGAGAACAGGGAAACAAATCTGCCCATCGGTGTCATTACTGATCGCGATATCGTCTGTCGCACGGTTGCCCGAGGACTTAACCCACTCGACCTGACGGTCGCAGAGTGTATGAGCACACCTTGTGTGACTGTGACGCCGGACATGTCGGTCGAGGAGTGCAGCAAGATCATGGAAGAGAACAAGATTCGCCGCGTGCCGGTGGTGGGTGCTGCTGGTTCTTGCTGTGGCATCGTCGCCCTGGCCGATATCGCGTTACATGCCAGGAGAAACGTGGCGGCCGAAGTCGTCAAAGAGGTATCAGAGTCAAGCTCAGCAGCGTCGGCGGCTGGACGGTGACTCTGTTGTTCTGCTTCGAATAGGTAAGGAGGTTATTCGCTATGGCACAAAAAGCAAAAGGCTCTAAACAACGAGAGAAAAAAGACCCGGACAATCGACGCGGTCAACCCAAATCGCAAGGCAGAAGAAGTACTGAGAGTAATAAACCCGAAACCGGCATTGCGCGACGCGAACAGTCCGCAAATCTTCGCACGGTTAGCCCCTTTTCATTAATGCGCCGATTTAGCGAAGAGATGGATCGGCTCTTTGGCGACTTCAGTTTGGAAGGCGGCTTTGCGCCAGGCTTTGGTTACGAGCTTGGCAGGTTGGCGGATCTGGAGACTTCGACGTGGTTGCCGCAGGTCGAAGCTTTTGAGCGGGAGGGCAAGCTTATCGTACGCGCCGATCTGCCGGGTCTTACTAAAGACGACATAAACGTGGAGATCACGGATGAGGCGATCAAGATTCGCGGAGAGCGTCGACAGGAAACGGAAGAAAACGAGGAAGGCTATTACCGTTCCGAGAGGAGCTACGGCAGCTTTTATCGTGAGATTCCATTACCCAGTGGGGCAAGGCGGGAGGAAGCGAATGCATCTTTTCGCAACGGAGTGCTTGAAATAACGATGCCCGCGCCTGCGCGACAATCCAGCAGCCGGCGCATCGAAATCGAACAAGGGTCGGAATCAGGGCAACAACCGAAGAGCATGAGTAAGGCAGCAGGTAGGTAAACCGCTTCAGGCTCAGGAGAGAAAGATGATCTTTCAAGATCGCCGAGATGCAGGAAGACAGCTGGCAGCGCGGCTTAGGCGTTACGCAGATCGTAGTGACGTCCTGGTACTTGCGCTGCCACGAGGCGGCGTGCCTGTCGCATACGAGGTGGCGCAAAAACTCAATGCGCCGCTCGATGTTTTTCTGGTTAGGAAACTCGGCGTTCCCGGTTACGAAGAACTCGCAATGGGGGCAATCGCGTCTGGCGGAGTACGCGTTCTCAATGAAGACATCGTCAACTACCTGAGAATTCCCGATGAAGTAATGGACGCAGTTGCGATACGTGAGCAGCACGAATTGGAAAGGCGCGAGCGCGCTTACCGCGGCGACCGTCCGCCACCCGATGTGAAGGACCGCGTCGTGATCCTGATCGATGATGGCCTGGCCACTGGTTCGACTATGCGCGCCGCCGCGGAGTCTTTACGCCTACAGAAACCGCGGCGCATCGTGGTAGCAGTTCCGGTTTCGTCGCCGGAAACATGTAACCAGTTCCGCGGCGAAGTTGATGAGATCGTCTGCGCTTTCACGCCCGAACATTTCCAGGGAGTGGGCCTTTGGTACGAGGACTTTTCGCAGGTTTCGGACGAAGAGGTCCGCGAACTTTTACAACAGGCGACGCAAGAGCAACACCATGTCGCGTCGAGTGCGCCTTAGGCAAAGATGTTGTGCTGGAGGAACACTATGCCGAAGACATCATCAATTGTAGCTAATCTCATACAAGAGAATTTGCACCCGATCACGGGCGCAAGGTCTGATTACGACCCACTGATCCAACAGATCGGCGAAGCTCACTTCGTCTTGCTTGGCGAGGCTTCGCATGGTACTCACGAGTTCTATCGCGAGCGCGCACAAATCACTAAACGCCTTATCCAGGAGAAAGGCTTTACTGCAGTAGCAGTCGAAGCCGACTGGCCAGACGCCTACCGTATTAATCGCTTTGTCCGCGGGACAACTTCAGATGCGGAAGCTATCGACTCACTCGCCGGTTTCAAGCGGTTTCCCACCTGGATGTGGCGCAATGCGGACGTACTCGACTTCATTGGTTGGTTGCGAGCCTATAACGAAGCCCTGCCAAACAGCACGAACAAAGTCGGTTTTTACGGCCTCGATCTTTACAGCCTGCATGCTTCTATCGAAGCCGTGCTTGGCTACCTCACTAAGGTAGATCCCGAAGCAGCAAAACGTGCCAGGTATCGATATTCCTGCTTCGATCATTTCGGTGAGGACGCCCAAGCTTATGGTTACGCCGCGAGTTTCGATCTTACGGAGTCATGTAAAAACGAAGTGATAACTCAACTGGTTGAACTGCGAAGACGCGCAGCCGACTACGCGAGTCGTGATGGACGTGTTGCCGCGGACGATTTCTTTTTCGCCGAACAGAATGCCCGCCTGGTGAAGAACGCGGAAGAGTATTACCGCTCGATGTTCCGCGGCTCCGTGTCTTCCTGGAACCTCCGTGACCGCCACATGGCGGAGACGCTTGAATCACTCGTAGCTCACCTGGAAAACCAGAGTCAAGCAGGATCTCCCCCGCGGCCGCGCTGGAGTGCTCAGCCAGCCAGGATCGTGGTCTGGGAACACAATTCACATTTGGGTGACGCACGCGCCACCGAAATGGGTGAGCGGGGCGAACTCAACGTCGGACGACTAGTGAGGGAGCGACACGGAAGAGATGCAATCCTCGTGGGCTTTTCCACTTATACCGGCACAGTCACAGCGGCTTCGGATTGGGATGCGCCTGCGGAGCGCAAACATGTGCGTCCAGCTTTAAAAGATAGCTATGAGGCACTCTTTCATGAGGTGGGCGTTCCCCGCTTCCAACTTTCACTGCGTGAAGAAAGCGCTATGGCGTCCGCTTTAAACGAACCGCGTCTGGAGCGAGCCATCGGCGTGATTTACCGCCCTGAAACTGAGCGCCAGAGTCATTATTTTTATGCGCGCCTGGCCGATCAGTTTGATGCCCTCTTGCATTTTGATCAGACACGAGCCGTGGAGCCGCTGGAGCGCACACCCGAGTGGAATATGGAAGCGGTCGGCGAGCCGGCGGAGACGTTTCCTTCGGGGCTGTAAAGGAAAGAATAATTATGCCAACCCAAGAAATTCCGCGCGACCAATGGAAGACGTTCCTGGACACATTCAGCCGGCAGCATGAAGGATGGCTGGCAACCCTCGAGGTTTTGGGCACCGACATTGGGGCGCAACAGGAAGCTCGTGATCTCCCTCTTGAAGGCATTACCGCCACTTCGAGAGACGGTGCGCTCGAGACAATTGCGATCAGCCTGGGCAAAACTGCGGAAGATCATGTGACCCACACTATCACCGAGCCTACTCGCATTTGGCTTGAACAAACATCACTGGGTGCCAACGCGGCATTGGAAATCGAGTCGGCGGACGACGTAAAAACCCTACTCCGTTTTCGCTCCGCCCTGCCAGCCGACATGGTTGACGGAGTCGTGCTGGAGAAAAGCGGTTAGAGAACAACAAACTCCGAGTGTAGAAGCTTCCGCGAGAAGTGTTCGGTAAGTCAGATGGAGGAACGATGGCCAGGATAACTGATAGCAGCGCAGCAGCGCAGAAGCGCGCAAAATCCGAGAAAGAGACGATTGCCGAAGAGATATCGAGGGAGAACACTCCGGATAATCCGGTAGTCGAGCATTTGCAACGGCAAGTAGCTAACGCTCTTGTGCTCTACCTGAATTACAAACACTACCACTGGCAGACCTACGGACCGATGTTCCGCGACTTGCACCTGCTCTTTGACGAATTCGCGGAAGCCGTGCTCGAGACCATCGATGAATTCGCCGAGCGCGTGCGAATGATCGGCCAGGATCCAGTCGCTAGTCCGCAGGAAATGTTGACTCTGGCGAGCGTCAAAGTAGCGGCGCGAGGCCAGACTATGCAAGAGATGATCCAGGAGGCGGATACTAACCTTCTAACCGTTATTAAAGAAATACGCGCCGGCGCTCGTGCGGCAGATGAGCACGACGACCCCGGTACTGTCGATCTCTTCTCAAAGTTTGTGCAAATTCACGAGAAACATGAATGGTGGCTTCGAGACATACTTGAGAAGCGCGATGGGCTGGCCGTGTAGATTCTCAACAATCCTAATACCGGGAGATGCCATAAGAAGGTCGATATGCCTACGCGCGCACAACTGAGTAAATCAGCAGAATATGAGGAGGGACACACAGAATTGATGCGTGCGGCACTCGAGGGACAAACCGAGACGGTAAAAAAATTACTCGAGAGTGGAGCAGACGTGAATGAAAGAGACGATGAAGGCCGTACAGCTCTAATGTTTGCGGTTACCAACATGCACACTGATACTGGTAAGGCATTGCTGGAGCATGGGGCAGATGTGAACGTGAAGGCCAATGATGGTTCCACCGCGCTGATATTGGCAGCATCATCTGGTGACAGCGAAATTGTCCGGGATTTGTTGAGCAAAGGAGCTGACGTATCAGCGAAATTTACTGCGACCGGAAAGACGGCTCTGATGCTTGCGAAAGAGAAGGGTCACACCGATATCATCCAATTACTTGAGGCGGGTGGAGCTAAATAATAGAAGCGTCAAAAGGAGCAATCATGCCTGAAAAAGAAACATTAGAACGCGCGGCAGAAGACAAGGCCGAAGGTAAATCACCGAGCACACAGGCTGGGGAGTTTGTTCGTGAAGAGATCGAACACATTAGGGAAGGCAAACACGGCGCGCGCTCAGCTAAACAGGCGATCGCAATCGGTTTATCGAAGGCGCGCCGGGCAGGAGTAGACCTTCCGCCGCCAGAGAAAGGCCAAGCTTCTAAGCAAACGCGAGAGCAAGCCAAACGGGATGTAAAGAAGGGAAAGAAGGCCGCGAAGAAGAAGCCTTCAGCGAAGCGCTCGCGCGCAACCCTGGGTGCGCTCAA
>DASXQM010000169.1:0-39439 GCA_036507195.1 Pyrinomonadaceae bacterium
TCCGACCAGGCTTTATCAAGCAGCCGGCCGCACGGAATAATCAGTAAAGCATCGCGACAGGCCTGTAACAACCCGTGTTTCAAATTATCGCGAGCCGCAAGATGACCGTTTTCATGTGCCACTGCGGCGGCGATCTCTTCAGGAGTAAGTATTTCCAGGACCCGGGTTGCAATAAAAAGTCGCGGTCGCAGAAAACCTATGATGGCAAGCAACGGAAATGTGTGTTCGATCTGATAAGCGTCAATAGTGATGCCGGTGATCTCAACAGGCGTCCCTCGCTTAAGCCAGTTTGAAATAAGCTTCGCAGTCGCGCGGTGAGTGGCAATGGCCCGATAGACTGAAACCGCAATTCCGGCCGCGGAGATTAAGGCCAGCAGGCCAAGTTTGAAGCTCACTCTTTCCGCAGCATGCCGCGGCTCATAGGCAACATACGCAGGAACCAGCAACAGTGCGACTGAAAGAAATGCGAGCAGGGCCGGAAGGGTTCGCAGAGAGAAAAGTAATCGAGCACGCGAAACGGCCGTCCAACCGCGCGTGAACCTGCCCGCGACTCGCCAGAGCCCGGCAATAGCCAGCGAAGCGAGACTGTTAAAAGCCAGCAACGCAGCCAGCAATAGTGAGAGTCCAAGAAGTTCGAACATTAGTCCGCGCCTTTTAGCTCTTTGCGCTTTTGTTTAATTAAGCGATCGAGTTCGTCAAGCAACTCGCGATCTCTTTCACTGACCGCATCAACGATGCAGGCAAGGACAGGCTGCACCTGGTCCCCTCCGTGATCCAACAGTCCATCAATAACGTCTTCCCAGATTCCCTGCTCAAACTCATCCTGTGAGACAGCGGGCAGGTAGACAAAGGCACGCTTGTCCTTCCGTCGCGTGAGCAGGTTCTTTTTGAAGAGACGATCCAAAGTAGTCATTACTGTCGTGTAAGCAACACTTTCGCCGAACGCAAGATAAACTTCGCGCACGCTCACTTCTTCGCGCCGCCAGATCTCGTTTAAGACCGCCCGCTCCAGTTTGCCTAACGCCTGGGAAGCAACGTCGCGTGGTCGCTTAAACCCCCGTAGAAGGAATCTCGAAGTCTTCATATCCGCGCATTGTTGAGCATTGCCGTGCTCGTGTCAACGCCCCGGTCAGAACGAACAGAAATGGCCGCAGTTTAATGCGGATGATGCGAATCAGAATGAGAACTTAATAAACTTAAACTGTTCAGAAGAAACCTTCTCAGCACCCGTGGTTCCGAACCGCAGGCTCATGCTCCTCCTGGTGATCCATGTTATCCGCGTTAATCCGCGGCCAATTTCTCTGCGTTTCGCCTCCGCCAGGATTCGAGGTATCATTTGAGGTTTGCGAATGGCCTCAAGGTTCTGTCTATGCGGCCGGCGCGACTTTTAAGAGCGGGGTCCCCATGCGGGCAGCCCGCGTGGGGTGCAGGACATGCCTGAAAAAGCCATCGAAGTCCGCGGAGCCCGGGTTAATAACCTGAAGAATATCTCCTTCTCGATTCCCATTAACCAGATGACAGTGGTTACTGGGGTCAGTGGCTCCGGCAAGTCATCGCTGGCGTTCGACACCATCTATGCGGAAGGCCAGCGCCGCTACGTCGAATCCCTCTCTGCCTACGCGCGACAGTTTCTGGAGCGCATGGACAAGCCCGACGTCGACGAAGTGCGCGGCATCGCACCCGCGATTGCAATTCGCCAAAAGAACTCGACTCGTAATCCACGTTCCACGGTTGGCACGCAAACTGAAATTTTCGATTACCTTCGTCTCCTCTACGCCCGGGTGGGCATAACTTACTGTCGTGTTTGTGGGCGGGAGGTCTACAAGGATTCGCCCGAATCCATAGCGGATGAAATTCTCAGAACACTGCCCGAGGGCACCCGCTTTTATGTGCTCTTTCCCGCTCAGGCGGGATTGGCCGAAACGCAAAGAAACGGAGACGCGGAGACGCGAAGGACTAGAGACGGGGGGCCACGGAGACAAGGAGACACGGAGAAGCGACCAAAGAAGTCGCCGCGTCCTCATGTCTCCGCGTCTCCGCGTCAGACCATCACGGCTCACATAATGAGCCTAATGCAGCGCGGTTTTACCCGTTTGCTCTCCGCCGGTCAGACTATCGATCTTCAATCACCTGACGATTACCAGCTCGACACTTTCGCCGACGTCTTTGTAATTGTTGACCGGCTGGTCGCCGGAGCCGACATCCGGCAACGGCTCGTTGACTCTTTGGAAATCTGTTTTCAGGAAGGGCACGGCACAGCGAATATTGAGACTGCCGCGCCTGCGTCCAGGCGTCTGAAGTTTTCTGACCGGTTCGAGTGTAAATATGACGGAACAGTTTACGCCCAACCCGAGCCGCGCCTTTTCAGTTTCAATAATCCTTACGGCGCGTGCCCGACGTGCCAGGGCTTTGGCAACACCATCGGACTCGATCTCGATTTGGTGATTCCAAATCCCGGACTAAGCCTGAAGGAAGGAGCGATTGAACCCTGGACCAAACCGCAGCATGAGTGGGCGTTCGACGAGCTGAAACAGTTTTGCAAGTCAGAAAAGATCTCGATGACGGGTCCGTTTGCTCAGCTTTCGCGCGCCGAGCAGCGGGCGATTGTCGCCGGCAAGAAGGATTGGGGTGGCGTGCGCGGCTTCTTCGATTGGCTCGAAACCAAAAAATACAAGCTTCACGTGCGCGTCTTTCTCTCCAAGTATCGCGGCTACACCCTGTGTCCTGACTGTGGTGGCGGCCGGTTAAGACAAGAGGCGCGTGATGTCAAAGTCGGCGGCGCCACGCTGCCGGAGGTTTGCGCGCTGGCTATAAAGGAAGCGGCGGTGTTTTTTGAATCGCTGAAACTATCCACCGAACAGGGTGCGATTGCGGAGCGGATCCTTTTCGAGATTCAGCGCCGTTTGCGATTCCTCGTGGAAGTTGGCCTGGATTACCTGACGCTCGATCGCCTTGCTTCCACGCTCTCGGGCGGCGAAGCGCAGCGCATACAGCTCGCGACTAATCTCGGCTCTTCGTTAGTTGGCGCTCTTTACGTTCTCGATGAGCCTTCCATCGGTCTGCACCCGCGCGACAACGATCGCTTAATCAAGCTGCTGCACAATCTCCGCGACCTAGGAAACACGGTCCTGGTGGTGGAGCACGACGAGGACATGATGCGCGCGGCGGATCACATTCTCGATATAGGACCCTCCGCAGGCGAGCTCGGCGGCCGCGTTATTTATGAAGGCGACTTCAACGGCTTATTGGTTGACGAAGCGTCACTGACGGCGCGTTATCTTCGTGGCGAAGCTGAAATCAAAGAGCCAAAGCAACGCCGGACGTTACAGAAGAAACGTCTGAAATTAGGCGGGGCGTCAGAACACAACTTGAAGTCGATCGACCTCGAGTTTCCGCTTGACATGCTGGTGTGTGTCACGGGAGTTAGCGGTTCCGGCAAGTCGACGCTGATTCACGATTGCGTTTACGCCGGCCTGAAGAAACAACGAGGGGACTGGCAGGGACACGTCGGAGCATTTTCAAGGTTGGAAGGCGGTGAACTGATTGACGACGTGATTCTGGTTGATCAATCGCCGATCGGGCGAACGCCGCGCTCAAACCCGGTCACCTACATCAAGGTTTATGACGGCATCCGCGAAGTGTTTGCTTCGACACGTGAAGCACAGGCACGCGGTTTTGACCCATCTCACTTCTCTTTCAACCTGCCCGGTGGCCGCTGCGATGTCTGTCAGGGCGACGGCACCGTGACGGTGGAAATGCAGTTTCTGGCTGACGTCGAACTGGTGTGTGAAGAATGCAAAGGAACGCGCTTCAAGCAACAGATCCTCGACGTGCGTTATCGCGGCAAGAACGTGCACGAAGTTTTAAACATGACTGTGCGCGAGGCGATAACCTTCTTCCGCGAGGTGCCGAGGATTACTAACAAGCTGCGTGTACTTGATGAAGTCGGACTGGGTTACCTGCGACTTGGCCAGTCGGCGACTACTCTTTCCGGTGGTGAAGCGCAGCGCATTAAGCTGGCCGCGCAACTCTCAAAAAGGACCGGCGCAAAGACCCTCTACATTTTCGACGAGCCAACTACAGGTCTGCATTTCGATGACATCAATAAACTGTTAGCGGCGTTTCGCGCCTTGATTGAAGCAGGCGGTTCGTTGCTGGTAATCGAACACAATCTCGACGTGATCAAGACTGCCGACTACGTAATCGATTTGGGACCTGAGGGGGGCGATGCCGGCGGACACGTCGTGGTAACCGGCACGCCTGAACAGATTATGAGCTTGAAAACTTCACACACGGGAAAATACTTGCGCGAGCATCTGGCGAAATCAAACGGACGTGAAAACTGAACGTTCCTATCGTCCTCTTTAGCAGCTTTGAACAGTTATTCCATTAGCCTTCGTGAAGCCCGGCAAGACTGTCATAAAGGTGAGTTCCAAGAAAAGGCCGCCGAGCCCTCCCTTAATTCTTTTTTTTAACGCTAAAGTTTTTTGGTTGAATTCTGATCAGCCGTCTTAGAAATCCAGAATCTTCCAACGTCCATCCGATTTCTTCATAGATATCTTTTCGTCGCGGACCTCACGCCTCGCCCTTTCTTCTGCTTCGCTGCGTTCTCTTTCCTCGTGTTCTCGTCGCTCTTCCGCAGCCCGCTGCTTTGCTTCTTCCTCTGCCAGTCGGAGTTGCTTCTCGTTTTCTACGCGACGCTCTTCCTCCATTTCCTGGCGTCGGCGTTCGTCTTCAGCCTGTCTTGCTGCTTCGGCGAGCCGAACCGCTTCCTCCCGCTTGACAAGAACTCTCTCCAGGACTCCGATGAGTTGGTCAACGTCAGTTTCCCAGCGAAGGTCGCTAAGCTCAACGGCATTCCGTCGCGTGAGTTTCGCCAAGTCGTCGGGCAAGTCCTGCGGTTTGGGCATGCTGGCTCGCTGCACAAGGACTGGTATCACTCGGATGTCACGGCTCAGCGCGGTGGCAATCTCCAGGCGAACGAAGTCATTTGGGTTATCCAACCGTCCGGTGTTTCGGCCTGTATCGGAGAGCCAATTCCGACCGATGATAGCGATCAGAATCTCGCATGAGCCGACGGCGTCCTCGATGACCGTGACAAAGTCTTCACCGGGCTCGATGGTGTCGATGTCCATGAAGATTCGATCCTTGCCGAAGTGATCGATCACCTTGTCGAACAGGCGGCCGGCATGCCCCGAGCTGTCGTCGCGGCGATAGCTAACGAAGATTCCGGAGAACGGTTTGACGGGAGAATCAGGCATACTCGACTCGCTTTGCTAAACTGCCCGCGTCCGACTTGAGAGAGGGCGCGGGGTGCGAGGTGTTGCGCGGCAATAATAGAGAAATTCTGCCCGATGGACCACGTTATACAGACGAGAAAGAGGCGCATCATTAAAGAGGACCACACTAAGAGTAACTCATTAAGGTTGGATCTGCTGATGAATCTCAAGGTTATAGACACGGCTTTTTGGCGCGAAAGCCAACGGACATGCTTGCACGACGGAAAATCCTCAGGGGCAAAGCCGTCGCCTATGCAGCCTTAAGAAATCGATCTATCACTAGATTTAATTGAGTGAAGTCAATCGGCTTAGTTAGAACTTCGTTAAAGCCTACTCTCATAGCCTGAGTTCGATGCGTCGATGAATCATGCGCTGTACAGGCGACAATCGGCACCTCGGAGATTTCCGGAACCTCACGTAGAAGCCGAACGGCACCAAAGCCGTCCAGTACAGGCATCGACAAATCCATAATAATCAGGTCTGGACACTCGCTCACGGCTATTCGTACCGCTTCAAAACCGTTGCATGCCTCTATTACGTTGTACCCGCTTACGGTCAGGAACAAGCTTAACAGCTCGCGAATACTATCGTAGTCGTCCACAACCATAATCACACGACGAGAGTTGTCCCTTTCGCTCATGGCCCCATGTCCTCCACGCTCCGAGATTACAAGGGAGAACGCTCGTCAGATTAAGGCTAAGGCAGGGTAAACAGCTTGGGACGCTTGCCTTGCGATAGGATTAAGATTCGAACGAACCATTGTTTAGGTGAATGTACTCTCAGGGCACGCCAGAGTCAACGCTATATGTTCGATACCGCACATACAGCGACATTGAAAGAATATGAAATCCTCAAAGCTGCATTTCCAAACAGGGCTGGTCACTGCAGAAGGGTCTTGCGGTATATTGTGCGCGGAGGAACTTAATTTAATGAGTCTCAAACAACAGATCATTTACGACCTGACCGCTTCGATGAAGGCGCAGGATGCGCCGCGCACATCCACGCTGCGAATGGTGAAGGCCGCGGTAATGAACCGTGAGATCGAGAAAGGCACTGAACTGGATGACGAAGAGATGATGCAGTTGCTGCGCTCCCTCGTCAAACAACGCCGCGATTCGGTTGAGCAGTATGAAAAAGGTGGACGTCAGGAGCTCGCCGACAAGGAAAAAACTGAAATCGAGGTAATCGAAGCTTATTTACCGCAGGCAGCTTCCGGCGAGGAGATCGAAGCGGCAGTCGCTGCTGCCATATCTGAAACTGGAGCAAGCACGAAAAAGGATATGGGCAGGGTAATGAAAGCGGTGCAATCTGCCCTGGCCGGCAAGAATGCCGATGGGCGGACGGTCAGCGAAATCGTGAAAGCGAAGCTCGGCGGCTAGGATTTTTAAGGCTTGCAAACCGGCGGGGGCGGCCCACCTTTCCGACCTATGAGTGCTGTCACTTGCTCGATTGCCCCATATTGCACAAAAAGTGTTTCACTGTATATCAGAACCGTAAGCGGCCGGCCAAATACTCAACTTTGGAGCACAATCTGATACTGAAATAAATGGGTGTCTAAGCGACAATTCTCAGTTGAACCCTTGGCCGGTCGCTACCGCTTCCGGTTCTGATACGGCCACGCCAACTCGCTTATTCACTTTTTTTGAAAAGCCCCGTGCTTTCCTTAACGCTGCGAGCTCCCAGTCGCTTTTTCCCAGTCTAAAACCAGCTTCCTGGCAGGTTGCTTCTACCCTCCCCTTCCCTTATAATTCACGACTTGCTCGAAGCGCGGCGGTATCGTCCGGTGGGTTCGCGCCCACTTTTTCTTTTGGGCGAGTGCTTTTTTCGGAGGCAGTTCATGGGGTCGAATGCAGTCGAAGATCGCGTACAGGCAATCGCTGAACGCGTTGCAATCGACCACGGACTCGAACTCGTACACACCGAGGTTGCCGGGCCTGATAACAAGCCTATTGTCCGCATCTTTATTGATAAGCCAAACGGCGTTACTCACAAGGATTGTTCGGAAGTGAGCCTGCACGTTGGCACGGTTCTCGACGTCGAAGATTTCATTCATGCTTCCTACACGCTGGAAGTATCGTCGCCTGGTCTTGAGAGAGGCCTCTACAAGCGCGCAGATTACGAGCGCTTCGCCGGCAGGCCAGCTAAGATCAGAACCCGCCGGCCGATCAACGGCCAGCGTAATTTTCGCGGCCGGCTGCTGGGAATAGACGGCGCGGAAGTGCTTTTTGAAGATCGCACCAGTGGTCGCGTCAAAATTGCGCTCGACTCGATTGCGAAAGCTAATCTGGAGTTGGACGTCGATGAGGAATTTCGGCGCGCCCAGCAAAGAGCAATGTAACGCAAACTATTAGTTTGCGAATTGAAAGCCGGCAACAGGTGCGACGTAAACTAACAGTTTGCGCTGCGTCGCAAACGAAACGACAGGTTCGTCCTGTGCTACTTACAACTGAATAACAATTGAATAGGCTCAACGACGCAGTTAGTTTATGGCGTCGAGCCAACCGGAGTACAAAGTTCCATGAGTTCATCCATAGCACAAAACATCGAGGCGCTCTGCCAGGAGCAGGGAATCGAGCGCGATCTCGTAATCGACGCAATGAAAGAAGCTGTTCGGGCGGCTGCGAAGAAACAGTTTCGCTCCGGTGAGGACATTCAGGTCGATTGGAATCCCGACACGGGCATTGAGCTTTCGGCCACGAAAGTGGTGGTCGATGAGGTAGCAAATGCTGCTACGGAATTGTCGATCGAAGAGGCTCGAGAGCTGGCAGGTGAAGAAGTTGAATTAGGCGACGCTCTTTTGTTGCCCCTGCCGATGGAAGAGTTGGGACGCATCGCCGCGCAAACCGCGAAGCAAATCCTGTTTCAAAAAGTTCGTGACGCGGTCCGCAGCAACGTTTACGAACAATACATCGATAAGATCGGTGACTTGGTTAATGGCTACGTAAAGCGATTTGAGCGCGGCAACATCATTGTTGATCTTGGAAACCTTGAAGCCATCCTGCCCCGTTCGCAGCAATCGCGCGGTGAGCAGTGGAACCAGGGCGAAAGAATTCGCGTTGTAATCAACAACGTCTCGAAAGAGTCGAAAGGGCCGCAGGTCGAAGTCTCCCGAACTTCTCCGGAGTTGCTGCTGCGTCTTTTTGAGATGGAGGTACCGGAAATATACGACGGCACAGTGGTGATTAAGTCTGCGGTGCGTGAGCCCGGGGAGCGCGCGAAGATTGCGGTAACCTCAAATGAGCGCGATGTTGACCCGGTTGGCGCCTGCGTCGGTATGAAGGGTTCCCGCGTGCAGGCCATCATCCGCGAACTCCGCGGCGAGAAGATCGACATCATCGAATGGTCGGACGAACCTTCAGTGTTTGCAGCAAATGCGCTTTCACCCGCCAAAGTCAACAAGGTTCGCATCACTGACATTGATAATCGGCAGATGGAAGTGATCGTAAACGAGGATCAGCTCTCGCTGGCCATAGGTAAGCGAGGTCAGAATGTCCGTCTCGCCACCAAGCTGGTTGGCTGGAACATCGACATTCGCAGCGAGGAAGAGATCAAGCGCGAGGTTACGGAACAGATGGGCGCCCTGATCGCTTCAGGCGCGTCGGTGCCGCTGTCGGTAATCGAAGGCGTAACCGTGCAGCAGACAGATGCGCTGGCGGAACATGGCATCAACGACATCGACGCACTAACGCAAACTTCGGTTGACGATTTAGTTGAGTTTCTCGATCTGAGTTTGGACGAGGCCGAAGTGATTCTCAAAGCCGCTAAAGATGTGGTCGCCATGCGCGACAGAACACTTCAAGGTGACTCGGAGGAAGACGGAGGCGAGGTGGAATCTGCTGAGGCCGCCGAAGTATCGGGCTACCAAGCGGCGGGCGACGAGGCCGAGGAAACAGGCGCTGACGGTTCAGCAGAAATGGGCGAGATAGCTGCGGCTGCTGACGTCGAGAGCTTGGACGACCCAACCGCGGAAGGTTATGACGAAGCCGTCGAAACACATGATGGTTTCATCGCCGAACCCAAAATCCTGGCACAGTATTCAGCTGACCCGGTCGCGCTGACTGAGGCTGAGCCCACTACTGAAGACGAGATTATTCTCCAGGAACCAGGCCGCGATTTGCGTCCGGATACAATCGTGCCGGCGCCTGATATTACTTCGGCCGAGGCCGCTGCGATTGAAAGCCTGGATGAGTTTGATGCTCTGGAAAGTGTGGCCCTGGAAGAAGCAACTGGCGCAGCCGCGGCAGGGGTAACGGAAGAAACACAAACATCTGCTCCCGCAGTTTCGGAAGACGCTGCATCAAGCGAGAGCACTGACGAAGAGAAGCAGGATGCTTCCTCAGATGCGGCAAATTAGCATCAACGCAACCGCCGGTTTTGCCGGCGGTTTGCGTTGCTTGCTCTCCTACCACTGTTACGCGTTGCGCTTCTGATGCACGCTTCAAGTGGTTAAGAGCAGGAGTTCTTTAAACCACTTGAAGAAGCCAGACGCAACGATTTATAAGCGTCTGAAAAGGAGTGCATGACCGTTTCCTCTAAGATCCGTATATACGATCTCGCCAAAGAACTAAAGCTTGACACCAAGCGGCTCATTGAAGAGGTGCGACGCGAAGGTGTAGACGTCAGCGTCCCTTCCAACTCCGTCTCGAAAGAGCTGGCGGAGAAGATTCGCAACAAATACTTCCCCAAGAAAGAGACCGCCGTTAAGCGAGGCGTGCGCGTCGTCAAGCGAGCCGAGCGTGCGGTGGAAGAACCTCCAGCGGCGGAGGCTGCCGAAGTTGCCGTAGCTGCCGAACCGGAAGTCGAAGTCATTCCGGAAAGTCCACAACCCGAGGTCGCGGCGCCAGCTGCCACCCCAGAAGCAGCCAAGCCGGCTTCTACCGCAAAGTTATTGAGAAAACTGCCTCCGGCTACGCGCGCAGAACAACCTGCTGCTGATTCCGGTGCACAGGCGGCGCCCAGCGTCGCGCCTCCGCTTGAGGCGGAAGAAACGAACGGCAACTTCGCGGAGTCAGCGGCGCCGGAATCAGAGGCAACACCTTCCGGTGCTTCCGTCCCTCAAACGGCAACTGTGCCGCCACCATCGCGTCAGGTCAGAGTGCTGCGCCCAACTGTAGCGGCGCTTAACGCCGGCATCCGCCCCGGTGAACGCGCTCCATCTCCCGTAGTTCCTTCTTCAATAACTCCGCGAGAACGGGCCGAGCGCGGCGCTCGTGTTCGGGAACGGACGCCCCTGGCCAAAACTGAGCGACTGGGGACACCCGGAGAAACGCTTACTCCGCAGACCACATACATCCCGCCTCCGGATGCAGGCCGCCGTCGATCGCGTCGCACGCCCACGCGTGGCGGACGAAAGATGGAAGGCAAAGCCGGACGCTTTGACAAGGGCGATTTCATTCCTCCTCCTAAAGCTCTATCTCTCGAAGATCGCATCGCGGGCCGCATGGAGGCGCCGGGGGTTGCGGGAGAACTCAAGCCGGTACGCATCATCGAAGGTTCGACCGTAAAGGAATTCGCGGAAAAACTCGGAATCAAGCCCAAGGACGTCGTGACTCTGCTGCTGCAACGCGGCGTCTTCGCTACCATCAATCAACCTCTCAATGATGACGTCGCAGTCGACCTCGGCAAGCGCTTTGGTTATGAAGTTACTTTCGTTCCTTTTGAGGAGATGGTCGCTGAAGAGGAATTCGAAGAGCTAATCGCCACTGATGCAGACGACGTTGAGCTGCCACGCGCTCCAGTCGTAACTGTCATGGGTCACGTCGATCACGGCAAGACTTCGCTGCTCGATGCGATCCGCACTACGGAAGTCGCGGCGGGCGAGGCTGGCGGTATCACCCAGCACATCGGCGCTTACAGCGTGCAAGTGCCCAGCCCGGATCATTCTGGTGAAACGCGCCGAGTGGTATTTCTTGACACGCCGGGTCACGAGGCCTTTACGCTGATGCGTGCTCGCGGCGCTAAAGCAACCGATGTGGTGGTGTTGGTAGTTGCCGCGGACGACGGAGTCATGCCGCAGACCATTGAAGCGATTGAACACTCGCGCGCCGCTGGTGTTCCGATCGTGGTCGCGATCAATAAGATCGACAAACCGGATGCGAACCCGGACCGTGTCAGGCAGGAACTCGCCAAACAGGGCCTGAACCCGGTCGAGTGGGGCGGCGAAACTGAAATGGTCCAGGTCTCTGCCAAGAAACGGCAGAATCTTGAAACACTGCTGGAAACCATCCTGCTTACTTCAGACATTCTTAACTTGCGTGCCAGTCCCACCCGACTGGCGTCAGGTGTGGTGTTGGAAGCCAAACTGGATCGCGGCCGTGGTGCTGTGGCCACCGTGCTGGTGCAACAGGGAACGCTACACGTTCATGAGCCCTTCATCGTCGGCCAGATTTTTGGCCGGGTGCGCGCCATGTTCAACGACAAGGGCGAGGCGATTACCGAGGCGGCGCCGGCTACACCGGTTGAAGTGCTGGGCCTGCAGGGCGTTCCCCAGGCAGGCGAGAGTTTCCAGGTGGTTGCCGATATCGCCCGCGCTCAGCAAATCTCGGGTCACCGGCAGATGCTGAGCCGCCAGGCTACGCTGTTACAAACTACGAAGCGCGGCATTGAGGCTTTGGGTGAAAGCGAAGTTAAGGAACTGCTCGTTGTTATCAAAGCTGACGTGCAGGGTTCAGTCGAAGTCCTCAAGTCTACCCTGCAAAAACTCTCGACTGATCGCGTGAAGGTAAAAGTTATTCGTTCGGGCGTCGGGGCAATTACAGAATCCGACGTGCTGCTCGCCTCGGCCACACAGGCCGGCTCGGCGGTCTCAGCCGTGGTGGTAATCGGCTTCAACGTGAGACCGGGCGCGCGCGCTGCCGATCTGGCGAAGCAGGAGAGCGTCGATATTCGCCTGCATTCGATCATTTACAAGGTCGAGGAAGAGATTCGCGCGGCGATGATCGGCATGCTCGAGGCAATTGAAAAAGAACGAATCATCGGCAAAGCCGATGTGCGCGAAGTCTTTCGTGTTCCTAAGGCCGGAGTGGTTGGTGGATCGATGGTGGTCGACGGCAATATCCGGCGCAATGCGCGCGCGCGTCTGATTCGCGACGGTGTTGTTAGCTGGGAAGGCAACATCGCATCGTTGCGTCGTTTTAAGGACGACGTGTCGGAAGTGCGCGAAGGTTTTGAATGCGGCATTGGTCTGGAAAACTTCAACGACCTCAAGGTCGGCGATCAGATCGAGGCCTATATCGTAGAAAAGGTCGCCGCGACCGAACTTTAGAAAGGATGAAGTATGAAGGCGGAAGGATGAATTATTGATCGTTTCATCCTTCATCCCTCCGCCTTCATCCTTTCCCAGGATGCGTCGCCCAGAGAGAGTTGCAGACATTATTCGTGAGGAGATTTCCCAGATTGTCGGCTACGAACTGGAAGACCCGCGGCTCACAATGGTAACGGTGACCGACGTCCGCCTTTCAGACAATCGACGGGACGCACAGGTTTTTGTAACTGTTGCGGGAGATGAAGAGGAACACCGGCTTGCGCTCAGCGCTCTGCGTCACGCTGCTCCCTACGTTCGGAAACAACTGAGTCTCTCCCTCAACCTTCCTCGTACACCCGAGATTCACTTCGTTAGGGATCGCGTCGAAGAAGAAGGCGAGCGCGTGGATAAGTTGCTTCGGGAGATTGAACAAGAACGGGAAAGCCACGGAAAGGATGAAGGATGAGAATTAAAGGATGAAGGCGGAAGGATGAAGGATGAACCCTTGAGGTATCTCGGTTCTTCCTTCATCCTTCATCCTTCATCTTTCATCCTTGCTCATAATGCTTAGTCAAGTTGTAGAGCTGATAGAAGAAAAACGAAAGTTTGCGATCACCTCCCACCTTCGTCCCGACGGCGACAGTCTGGGTTCGTCACTTGGTCTTTATTGGCTGCTGCGGGCTCTGAATAAAGACGTAGAAGTAATTATGCGCGATCCGGTGCCTCATACTTATCAAAAGTTGCCGGGCGCTAAAGAGGTAAGGGTCACCCCCGCGGCCGATGAATCATACGACGGTGTGTTCATTATCGAATGCTCCGACATCGCGCGCCCCGGTTTGCTCAGT
Source organism: Pyrinomonadaceae bacterium (assembly GCA_036507195.1). Classification (GTDB taxonomy): domain Bacteria; phylum Acidobacteriota; class Blastocatellia; order Pyrinomonadales; family Pyrinomonadaceae; genus PSRF01. The sequence continues at coordinate 13,368 of DASXQM010000169.1, forward strand.
CTCGACAAGCAATTCGTCGTCAACATCGACCACCACGCAACCACCGCCCTCTTTGGCCGGATCAACTGGATCGACTCCACTGCCTCTGCGTGCGGCGAGATGATCTACAACCTTGCCAAGGCTTTGGGCGTACGGGTGACGAAGGAAATCGCGGAGTGCTGTTACACCGCGCTGATCACAGACACCGGCTCATTTCACTACTCCAACACGACCGAGCGTACCTTCAAAGTTGCCTCAGAGCTCCTGCGGACTGGAGTGAAGCCGGCCAAAACAGCCGAGGCTGTTTTCGCGAGTTATCCGTGGAGCAGAATTCAGTTGATGGGCTCGGTGCTTTCCACGGCCCGGCGCGATTCAACCGGCCATGTGGCTTTGTTGCGCCACAGTCTGGAGATGCAACACCTTGCTGAAGCCTCGGACGAAGACGCTGATGGTTTTGTTAATTATCCGCTGACCGTTGGCGAAGTGGAGGCTGTCGCGATGCTCAAAGAATGTGAACCGGGGGTTTACCGCACCAGCCTGCGCTCCAAGGGCGAGGTGAACGTCGCGAAAGTAGCCGAGAAGTTTGGCGGGGGCGGACACCGTAACGCCGCCGGCTGCACGCTGCGCGGTACCTGGGAAGAAGCCGAGGAAAAGATCATTGCGCTCTTGCAGGATGCAGTGGAACGCGCGAACGGATCCGCAGACGTCACTGAAGATGCACTGAAGAGTGAGTAGGCAGAAAGCAGTAGGCAGAACGCAAGAATACCTCCTGCTTTCTGCCTACTGCTTTCTGCTTACTACTCACCAGTCTCCAACCAATGCCTGAAAAAAAATACAAGTGGCGCCGCGAAGACTACCAGGAAAAAACGCGCGGCCTGTTGATAGTTCACACCGGCAACGGCAAGGGTAAAACTACCTCCGCTCTCGGGCTGATGATGCGCGCCGCGGGACGCGGTTTGAAGTGTTGCATGATTCAGTTTATGAAGTCGCGCAACGACCGCTACGGCGAACACGAGTCGGCGGAGAAACTGGGGATCGAGGTGCACACGATGGGCGACGGGTTCACCTGGGACACGAAGAATCCGGAGCAGGATCGGGCCACCACCCGCGAGACCTGGAATCTTTGCATCGAAAAGCTCCGCAGTGGAGACTACGACTTGCTGGTCTTCGATGAACTGGTCTATGTGCTCAGTTACGATTTCTTACCCATTGAAGAGGTGCTGGAGGAATTTCGCAGCATTCGTGCTGCCCAGCCCGCCCTGCATATCGTCGTAACCGGCCGCGACGCGCCGCCGGCACTAATAGAGGCCGCCGACCTGGTTACGGAAATGACCGAGATAAAGCACCCCTTCAAGGCCGGGATCCGCGCCCAGCAAGGCATAGAATTCTGAAGATTACTTAGGAAAACGCGATTTTGACCGGCAGAGCAGACCTTCTTTTCATCCTCGTCCTTCATCCCTTATCCTTTTCTGTGTTAGGCTTTAGTCCATACTCAAAAACTTTCAACCCCGATATTCGCTCAAGGTAAAGCAAGTTTCGTATGCCCTGGTTCAGTAAAAAAGATAAACAGATCGAGGCTGTTCCGCCCGAGGAGCGCGTCGTTAAGACGGAGAATGTATTCGTGAAGTGTGAAGCCTGCGAGGCTCACCTTTACAAGCGCGAACTCGAAGAGGGGCTACAGGTATGTATTCACTGTGGCTATCATTTTCGCATTGGCGCCCGCGAGCGCCTGGCGATGCTTTTCGACGACGGCAAGTTTGAAGAACTTGACGCCGAAGTCATTTCGATCGACCCGCTCGAATTTGTCGACACCAAGCCTTATCCCACGCGGCTCAAACATGCAAAGAAAGGCTCCGGTTTGCCCGAAGCGATAATCAACGCGCGGGGCAAGGTTGGCGACCATCTCGTGCTGGCGGGCGCGATGGATATGTCGTTTATCGGCGGTTCGATGGGCTCGGCGGTCGGCGAGAAAGTGACCCGGTTGATCGAACGGGCCCTGAAAGAGCATGGCGCGGTCGTCATCTTTGCAACCTCCGGCGGTGCCCGCATGCAGGAGGGCGCACTTTCGCTAATGCAGATGGCTAAGATCTCGGCGGCGCTGGCAGAGCTCGATGAGGCGCGCCTTCCTTTTGTTTCCGTGTTAACGGATCCAACTACAGGCGGCGTGACCGCAAGTTTCGCCATGCTCGGAGACATCATCATCGCTGAACCAAAAGCGCTGATCGGCTTTGCTGGACCACGTGTGATCGAACAGACGATTCGGCAAAAACTGCCAAAGGATTTTCAAAAGTCCGAGTTTCTTCTCGAGCACGGGATGGTCGATGCCATCGTCGATCGGCGCGAGATTCGTGATTACATAATCAAGTTGCTCAACTTCATGATGAATCCGGAGATCTCCAGCAGTTCGGAAATGGAACGGCTGCGCACTCGCGCCGCTTCGGGCAAGTAATCATCCCGCCTTCGCTACCAACATTACATCAGGCATTGACGGCAAAAGGACGTAATGCTTATTGGCCGCGGATTTGCGCCGATGAGCGCGGATCGGAAGCAAACCTCAACGACCTAAGTAGACACTTTTTCCAGATCTGAATAAATCCGCGGCCAATAATGCTGTGTCTCCTTTGCGGTTTAGGTCCCGAGGTGTTAATGCTATGCCTCTAATGGACTTTAAGGAAACAGTATCGTACCTGCTCAGTCTCGGACACGAGACACTGGCTATGAAGCTTGGCCTTAGAAACACAGAACTGTTGCTTGAAAGTCTCGGCCAGCCGCACAAGTCTTTCGAGTCGGTACAAATTGCCGGTACGAATGGCAAAGGCTCGACGGCCATTGTGCTCGCTTCAATCTGCCGCGACGCAGGGATTCCCACCGGTCTCTACACTTCTCCGCACCTGGTCTCGATCACGGAAAGAATAAGAATCGGCGACAACGAAATCACCGCAGACGACTTCGCAAGGTATGCAAGCGTAGTTCGAACAGCCGCCGATTCTCTGGTTGCCGAAGGGAAGCTGGCAGCTCTGCCAACCTTTTTCGAGCACGTCACGGCTATAGCATTTCTGGCCTTCCGCGAAGCCGGTATTAAATTGGCGATCCTTGAGACAGGATTAGGTGGCCGGCTTGATGCAACCACCGTCGCCGGCGCTGAGACAGTCGCTATCACGCCTTTGGCGCTGGATCATCAGGAATATCTCGGGAAAACGCTGGTAGAGATCGCTGCCGAGAAGGCCGCAATTATTCGCCCGGGCGTTTCTGCAATTATTGCCCCGCAACCGAAACCGGCCCTCGATGTGATTCTGAGGCGGTGTGTCGAATGTAACGTACGGCCCAGCGTGGATGAATGCGAGGCAAAAATTGAAGACGTGACAGACGACGGCTCCTTCATAGTCAGCTTCAATACAGATCAGGCGCGATACGAAGAGGTATTTTTAGGATTGCGTGGGGAGCATCAGATCGTAAACGTAGCGGTCGCGCTCCGGCTTGCTGAGTCGTTGCGGGGACGAGGCTTTAAAATTTCAAGAGCTAATATAGTCAAGGGCATTGAAACAGCTCGCCATCCCGGGCGACTCGAATTGCATGCAGGCCACCCTTCCCTCTTGTTTGATGGCGCTCACAACCCTTCCGGCGCGCAGGGCCTGCGTGATTATCTCGATAGGTTTGTGAAGGTGCCATTGACGCTTGTTTTCGGAGCAATGAACGACAAGAGGTTGGAAGAGATCGCGGCGATTCTGTTCCCGATTGCTAATCAGTTAGTTCTTACCAGCCCCGATAACCCTCGCGCTGCCGCCATCGATAAACTGCAAGCTGTGGCGGAGAGCATTCTCGACCATCAAAAAATCATATCAACGCGATCGGTCAGCGACGCGCTTCAGAAAGCTCGAGAATTCACTCCAGCCAATGGGCTCATTTGCGTGACTGGTTCGCTCTATCTGATTGGGGAGATCAAGGTGATAATGAATGCGGCGGCGGCAGCGGAAATAGCCGTCCATGTCTGATCGAAACTACCCGGACACAAACCGCGACGCGGGGCTTCTGATTCGATGAATCTCATTTCATAAAGGAACCATCATGGCTTTAAGCGACTGCCCTCAGATCCTCAGCAGCACGGAAGTTTTTGCGGGGCGTGTCTTCGCTGTAACGGTAGACACGATTCGCGAAGGCGACAAGACCTATCAGCGTGAAGTTGTACACCACCCCGGTAGCGCCGTAATCATTCCGGTGTTTGAGGACGGAACAATCGCGCTGGTACGGCAATACCGGCACCCTGCTGTGCGCTATCTATTGGAAGCGCCGGCCGGGACTTTGGAACGAGGTGAAGTCCCCGAGGAGGGCGCGGCGCGGGAACTTGAGGAAGAACTCGGTTACGTCGCAGGCCGTCTCGAGAAGTTATCCGAGTTCTTTGTTTCGCCGGGGTTTTGCGAAGAGAAGATGTGGGTCTATCTGGCAGCAGATTTGGTGGAAACCAGGCAACAACTTGAAGACGACGAGATTCTGGAGGTCGTACGAATTCCCCTCTCGCAAGTGTTGAGCATGATCACTACGGGCGAAATAGAAGACGCCAAAACCATAATCGGCGTCATGCTGGCGGCTCCTCGCGTCGGTCCTTCAATGTTGGAGGCTGCCTATCCCGCAGTTTAAACCGCCATCACTGCAAAGCAAAGGTCTTAGCCCGGCGAACCTTTCCGATTGACCCCTGCAAAACAACTTCATACACTCAGTTACCATAGTGTCTACTAACGAACCGGCTTCGCCAGACAAACTGTTGATTGAAACTTATCCTGATGCCCCCGGTCAGCAGCCCAGCCACCCTGCATTCGTAGCCCTAAACCCGGACGATCCGGCCTGGGGAGTTCCTCAAGCGGTGATGGTGTGGATGGTTAGCGTAGTGTTGCTGCTATTCGTGCCGCTGATCCCCGTCATTCCTTACGTAGTTTACAAAGTGTTCGTGCACGGGTCCGCTGAGGGCTTGGGAACCGACCCAAATCTGATCTTCATCTCAATTCTCGGTGTGCTGCCTGCCCATGCCCTGACTTTCCTTGTAGTCTGGTTGGTAGTCACCAGAAACGGCCGGCGGCCATTCTGGCAGACGTTTGGCTGGACTTGGCCCAGGAACTTTGGACCATGGAAAGCCATCGGCCTGGCAGTCTTGCTCCTCGCTTTCGGCGGCCTGGTGACGCAGTACCTGGGCGGCGCTGAGACCCAATTGGATCAGATCATAAACAGTTCTTTGAAAGCACGTTTTGTAACTGCTTTCCTGGCGGCCGGGACCGGCCCGCTGGTGGAAGAGTTAGTTTATCGCGGCGTGCTCTATGCCGCTTTTCAGAGAGTTCTCGGGATGACCTGGGCCGTTGTGCTAGTCTCCATATTGTTTGCAGGGGTTCATGTTCTTCAGTACTACAATAATCTTGGCGTGATTGCAGTAGTTAGTCTTCTAAGCGTCGCCTTGACACTAGTGCGAGCCCGCACTGGAAGGCTTCTACCTTCATACATAATGCATTTCGTCTTCAATGGCATCCAGGCCATTATTCTGGTGCTGCAGCCGTTTGTGGGGAAGTCCTTAATTGAGAATAAGGCACCCATAGGCTCTGTGATCCATAGCCTTGCGCAACTCTTAACATAGACCATGCAGTATGAGGTTGTCGTAGTAGGCGGCGGCATAGGCGGGCTTACGGTTGCTGCCTTGCTCGCGCAACGCGGCGTGGATGTTTGCCTGTTTGAAAGAGAGCCGCGTGTGGGTGGCTGCGCTGCAAGCTTCGATAAGTTTGATTACAGTTTTGAGCAAGGCAATGGACTCTACGCAGATTGGCAACCCCACGAGATCCACGAGCGGGTCTTCTCGGAACTGCCGGTTGACGCGCCTGAGGTTCGCCTGTTGGAACCAAGTTATGTAGTGCGTCTTCCCGATCAATCCCAGATCGCACTCACGGGCGATACTGATCAGTTTGAAGAAAGCCTCCGCAGAAGTTTCCCAGAGTGCGCCGACAAAGCAGTCGACTTTTACCGAAAGCTGGCGCGATTAAGTGCGGCGCTGCGGCAGGCGCTTCAAAGGGCACCCGATTTCCTGTCAGCCTCACGGGCCCGGCGTGCCTACTGTTTACTTTCCCAGGGCCGGATAGCTGCGGAAATACTCAAATCAGGTCAGCAGTCAACGCTTCAGCACCTGGATGGAGCGTCCTCGCGATTCCGTCGCTTTATAGATGTTCAACTGCAGGCCCTGATTCAAGCGACCAGTGCAGATGTCAGCTACTTTCATGCGGCGCTCGCGCTGAGCGTGCCTCGAGAAGGCATGTTTGCGATTCACGGCGGAGCGTCCGCGCTCGCAAACAGATTGGCGGACTCAATAAGGCGAAGCGGCGGCAAGATTCGGCTTGACACACCTGTGCTTCGCTTGTCTTACGATTCCCTGGGCGCTGCCAGAGGCGTTGATCTACTGAGCGGCGAGAGTGTTATTGCCTCAAAAGCGATTGTTAGTAACCTGACGCTTTGGGACACCTATGGAAAACTTGTTGGTCTCAATCGCACCCCGACTAACATCCGTAAACGGTTGAACGGGTTGCGCAGCTGGGGTGCCTACCTGCTCTATCTCGGCATAGATGAAGCCACGGCTGCCTCACTGGGTTCAGATCACGTCCTGTCGCTAGCCGACTGGCAGCAGGCGCAGGAATACGATCCTGAGACCAGCCAGTTGATGTTTGCGACGGCGCCTTGCTGGGATCCGCGAGCACCTGCCGGAAAACGAGCGGTGACCGTTCACGCCTTCACCGATGTTGATGAGTGGTTCACTTTCCACAAAGATGAAGCCGAGCTCGAGCATAGAGATCAGCAGATGCTTGAATTATGTTGGGGGCGCTTACACTCGGCGATGCCCGAATTGGGAGACTCCGTTGAAGTGATAGACACCGCCACGCCACGAACCTTTTACGACCTCACTCGTCGAAAGCTCGGAATGGTAGGCGGCGTCGGTTCCACGCTGGACAGTTTTTGGCTAAACGAACCGAGCTACGCCACCTCCCTTTCGAATCTGTTCATCGTCAGCGACACCACCTACTCGGGAGGCATCGCAGGACTTAGCCGGTCGGCCCTCGTATTGGCCAACAAACTAACAGGCAGCTGAAAATTGCTCCCAAAACCCACGAAAAAACTATTGGACAAACTAATATTGTCTAGTGTATACATGCAGTAGACACTATGTATATCACTATAGATGCAAGAGACCGGAGGCCTCTTTATCAGCAAATTGTGGATGAAATAAAGGCGCTCATTGCCGGCGGCGAATTGCCGGAAGGGTCGTCGCTGCCGCCCGTCAGGCAGGTAGCGGCGGATCTGGGAGTAAATCTCAATACAATCGCCTACGCTTATCGACAGCTTCAGAAACAGGGGCTGGTCAAGATTAGGCACGGGGCGGGAGCGGTGGTGACGTCACGGTTGCTGAACGAGACGACCGAAGAGCAGCTCCGTAGCCAACTGGGTACTGCTCTAACACAGTTGGCGCTCGCTGGTTTGAAGTTAACTGAAGTAAGGATGCTGGTAGAAACCGAACTAAGCCGGCTCTTTAAAGAGGGCGATTAGTAGTCGCCTAAAGCAATTTCTACTATTCACGCACTCGCCGCCTTAGGGTTGGCTCTCCACTTCCGGGCGACAGGTCGGCTTGCCCACGATCCATCCTCGGAGATTCAGAACTGCGGGGTGGACTCGGCGAGGAGGGTGGATTGACGGTGCGGCCGCCTGAACCACTAGTACCGTAGCCTGGAGGATAGCCTCCCCCGGTGCCCGTAACTACAGGTCTACCAAAAAATGGGCCGCTTCCACCGCCATAGAAGAAGCTTGAATATGAGCCGCCGTAAGGCGACCCCCAGCCGTAACCAAAAGGAAGAAACGTGTAGCAGCCAAAGGCTGGGTTAAACAGCCAAAAGCCAGAACGCCGCCAGAGCCCAGTGTAAGACCAGTCATTTCTAAAGCTGGAAGCAAAAGCCATAAGCGTCCGTCCGGGGATCCTACTGTTCGCCCTGGCAAGCGTTTGCGCACGGTCCTTGCTCCAACTCTCCAAAGTGTCCGAGTCTTTCTTATTGCCCTTTTCCAGCTTAGCTACCGAGAATGAGCTGCTGCTGAACACCACTTTGTTTCCGCCCTTGACCTTGGTGTGGGAGCCATCCAGCATTACTCGGCCTTTCCTCACGATGAGTTCTGTGGTGTCACCGGGCACCACATTAACGCGATAGAGTCCGCGTCGAATGATAGACATGCGCGTGTGCGGAGTGGTAATGCCAATAAACAGATTCTCATCGTCAGCGCCGGTAACTTCGACGATGGCAGTGCCTTTAATCAGACGGACTTCCAGGTTTTCGAGCGAGTTGTCAGCCAATTCAACTTCAGAATTCTCGCCGATGCGCATATACGAGCCCGGATTCAGCAGCATCTCCACGCGACCATCGAGGCCCGTGCTGACGACGTCGCCTGCTTCCAGGTCTTCCTTAATAGTGAGCTGTCGCCATTCCAAATTTCCATGGGGCCGCATCGTCGCGCGGCCGGTTACGGCATTCACTCCCCCGGCCCGTGCCGAGATGACAAACTTTTCCCTGTTCTGAGTCCTCGCTGAGGCAGAGAGGAAAAGGACAAACGCGGCAATAAAAAGCGATGCGATAAGCGTGGTGCGTGCCTTTTTCATGGAGTTTATTCCTTTGATCCGAACCGGTTTTAAGCTCACCGTATTTGGGGAGGCCCCAATTATAGTCCTATCGCGGCCATTTACAAGCCTTTCGCGTAACCAGCATGGTGGAGGATTGCTCGAACGATTAGTTTGGCAGGCTCCTCGAATAGTAGCCCTGTTTAGTGCGCGCCATGACATCCCGCCGATCCTGGATTTGAACGCTTACCGAGCGCCACTTGCCGTCTCTCGACGTATTGGACGGACGGTAGCCAATGCTGTAGATCCGGCCAAGATCTCCGATCACTTGCTTGTAAACGTCATCCAAGTCTTTCAACTCGTTAGCGCGATAAAGACAACTTCCGCTCGCTTCGGCCAACTGGGCAAGTTGATCGCGGGCAATGGCATAGGCTATTCGCGAAGTAGAGTGCCGCCTAAGCTCTTGCTTTTCCGTGTCGAGATAAATAGGAAATACAATTGTCTCTTCAGCACGCACTATGCGCAGCAGCTCCTCAAAACTGGTTTGAGATCCCGGACCGAGAACATCAGGCAGGGCATTGTCGACCCCGTCTGTCATGACAACTACTGCGGTTCGCCGCAGTGAGTGTTTCGAAGCGTTCAACATTGCGAGTAGGTAACGCAGTGAGTCCCAAAACTTTGTGCCGCCGACGGGGTCTTCAATATCGCCAATCGACTCCTTAAGTAAGCGACGATCGTGCGTCAAGGGACAGATAACCTGGGCCATGTCAGTAAAAGTTACTACTGACAGGCGATCCATCGGTCGCGTCGCGTCAACAAATCGCCGGGCTGATTTCCGAATGAGCTTGAGCTTGTCCTTAGTTGATCCGGATAAGTCGAGAAGTAGCACGAGATCGAAAGGCGCGTCAGCGGCAGCAAAGAAGGAAATATCCTGGGGGGTTCCATCCTCAAGCACCAGAAAATCCTTTTGCTGCAGGTCCGGTGACGGGTTCTGTGGATTCAAGCTCACCACGCTAACCTTAAGGTCAACGAGATCAGACTCGACGCGTATTGTTTCAACGGGTTCGGGTGTCTGGCCGAGGCAAGCTATCGGGACTAGCAGACAGATCAGCAGGCTAAGGATTCCGCTTGCGCAGAGTTGCATTGGTCCAACAAAGCACCGCTCAGTTTGCATGGTAGCCACGTTTGCCGCGCGCGACGGCAGACGGGCGAGCAACATTTACTTTTATCGCTCGCCACTTACCGTCACGGGTCTTATCTGAGGGACGATACGCAAGGCTGTAGACCGTTCCGAGGTCGGCCACTACTCGTTCATAAGCACCAGCCAAATCCTCGAGGCTTTCCACTTCGTAGAAAACGCCGCCTCCGGTCTCGGCCATCTCTTTCATCCGATCGTGACCTGCGTCGAAAGCCTCTGGCTGGGTGTCCAGAGGACTCATGGTTTCATATTCGGTGTTAAGCCACAAAGAATAAAGCACGCCATCAAACTCCTGGAGCCGATTGAGTAAATCCTGGTAGAGCAGTTTAGAGCCTTCACCCTGGACGCCGGGAATATTGCCGTCCAGACCGTCACTCATAAGGATGATCGCGGTGCGGCGCGGATTCTTCGTGTCCTGTAGCGATTGGCTCAGGGCAAAGTCCGTCGCGTCGTAAAGGTTCGTACCGCCGGCAGCCGTATCCATGACATTTAGACACTGGCGCAGGTCTTGTCTATTCAGAGTTAGTGGAGAGACTATTGTAGGTTGGCCGGCGAAAGCAATTACGCCAATGCGATCTGAAGGACGTGCAGCATCGACGAATCGCAGGGCGGCGGCGCGAATGAGTTTTACGACCTCGCGAGTAGAGCCCGAGAGGTCGATCAGAAGCAAAAGATCGAAAGGCGCAGACGAAGAATCGAACTGAAGGATTTCCTGCTCGGAGCCGTTCTCAAAGAGTCTGAAATCGGCTCGAGTGAGTCCGACTAGACCGCGATTGGTGTTTCTATCAATAACGCTCAGGTTAAGGGTTACAAGTTGAGCGTCGACACGAATAATGTCGCCCTCGCTTACCTCCTGAGTGTCTGACCCAGACTCAGGCGTTCCCGCAGCTTTAGTCGCAACTTCGGCGCCTAACAGATTCGGCCGCTTCGTGTTTGAAGCTTCCAATCCGACGGGATGGCGAGAAGTGCTGGCCAGCGACAGCGTGATGTTACCAGTTCCAGAATTGATACTCAGCGCCTGCGCCGCCGTGCCAAGGCGTGCTTGCAAAACGTGACTGTTCTCGCTCGAGAGCTGCGGGACTTCGGATCTAATCAAACCCCTGATGGACCTCGCGGCGATATCAGCATTAGCTGACTCCAAAAACTCTACCTTGATATCACCGGCGACTGACGTGACTGTCGCCGAGGAGGGCATACCTCGCATCGAAATTCGACCATTACCGGTTGCGATCTCGACGTGCGCACTTTCCGGGACCTTTATCGTTATGTTTATGGGAACAACAGAAGCGCTGGAGGCACCAGAAACATTCGGCCGGCGGACAGCGCGAATAACAAAACCTCGCTTCCTGTTGTCAATTACTACGGACGAGCCTTTTGACGAAGCAGCTCCTTCACTTGTCGTCACGTAGACATATTTTTCACTCCAGATCTCGGCCGCCACGTCGCCTAACTCATTCTCTATTCGCAATTGGCCACTGGCAGGAAACTCAATTTGAACGCCATCGTGAACCTCGCTTGTTGCGGTTTGAGCGAGGCAGGAAACCGCCAGGACTGCGAGCAGGAAAAGCGCTGCCAATACACCTGTTGCCGAATGTAGGAACATGATGAGCTATGGAGCAGCTAACCTGAATTCGGGCCTGAATTTCGGGGAGAGTTGCCGGGACCTTCAGAGCGATAATAGAAAACTTACGACTATCTTTCAATCATATCAAGCATTGTGTCATCTTCCAGCGAGGCAGCTGGGGCCTTAAGCACTGGCGCTTGTCCGCCGAGATCTCCCAAGCGCAGGAGTAAGTTATTTGCATTGGTGGCATAAGGCAGCGCTCCCTCTTGCGTCAATACCCCGTCTCGAACCATCTGCTCAATGACGCCGTCGAATGTTTGCATTCCATCCTGATCGCCCTGTTCCATGGCGTCGATTAGCGATTTACCTTCTACATCGCCTTTTTCGATGTATTCACGCGTACGCATCGTTGATTTGAGGATCTCAATTGCCGCGACCCGACCCTTACCATCCGGGCGAGGAATCAACCGCTGCGAAAGAATGTATCGAAACGACTGCGCAATTCGGGTACGAACCACGCGCTCTTCATTCTTGGGAAATACGCCAATAATTCGGTCCACAGTTTTCGAAGCGTCAATCGTGTGGAGCGTCGACAATACTAGGTGGCCGGTTTCAGCAGCCTCGAGCGCCACTTCGATTGTTTCCTTGTCTCTCATTTCACCTACCAGAATAACTTTAGGCGCCTGTCGCAGAGCGGCCCGCAAGGCAATTGCAAAGCTGGGTGTATCGGAATGGAGCTCGCGTTGATGAATCGTGCAGTTCTTATGAGCATGCAAAAATTCGATCGGATCTTCGATCGTAACGACGTGGTAAAACTTCGTTTCGTTAATCAGATCGATTATAGCGGCTAGGGTTGAACTTTTACCGCTCCCGGTGGGGCCGGTCACGAGCACAATGCCGTTTTTTATGTCGACTATCTCCTTCAATTGAGTGGGCAAGTTGAAGTCATTGAAGTTCGGAGGATTCGAAGGAATCACGCGCATTACGATGGCGTGAGTGCCTCGCTGCTTGAAAATATTCACGCGAAACCGCGCTTCACCCGGAGCGCTGAATGAAAGATCCGCCGAACCGCTCTTTTCCAAACTCTCGGTTGCGCTGTGGTGGTTGCCGATGATTAGTTTCGCCATGCTGGCCGTATGGGCGGGCGTGAGTTTTTCAAGTCCGGGAAACCGCACCGGTTGCAGGTTGCCCCCGAGTTCTACCTGCGGTGGCCGCCCTGGCGAAAAAATCAGATCGCTAACTTTATCTGAGGTTTTCAGCATTTGCCGCAGCAAAGCAATAAAGTTTAACGGCGGAGGTGTGTTCGGTTGAGATTCTGCTGAGATTGGAGTGCTCATTTTCTTTTTGGAACCTTTTCCTTGTTAACGATGTCCAAAAGGTGATTTGGGCTCGTAAAATAAAAAGATGTTTCTTAATTGAACGAACGCGGGGCGAGTCGCGTACATCAAAGTACGTGTAAGAGGCGAGTAGCTTTTCGAAGTTACAAACTTGAACTTGCAAAGGGAGGCGCTGGCAATATGGCAACCTACAGAGATCCTATTAGCTGCTTTGCACCACTTGAAGTACTCGAGCGCCTGCTGGAAATTCGCGCTGAAGCGGGTTTCGCTCCCGTCGTCTATCTCCTTTCACCCGATGACCTGGCAGATTATCTCGACGCCCTTGGTTTCGACGTTTACGCGTTTTCCGAAACCGAGAGCGAGTTTCACTTTGGAGACTACCGCGCGCCGCTGGCGCCGGGGGGTGATCATGCTCATTGCTCACTGACCGCGCATTGAATCAGTGGCCAGTGATCAGTGACCAGTGGTCAGTCTCGGAAAGTAAAACTAATTACCTATTGTCGGCTCACCACCACTGCCCTATTCCCTCTGCTGCTAACCACTGACCACTGACGACTTGCCACTTTTCAAAGAGCTTTGATCACAAAGAAGGTGACGTCGTCGGTGGCGCCCAACCCCTCGGTCCACTCGATCACTTCCTTATGTACTGTGGTGATTAGCTCACGCGCACCAAGCTCGCGATGCTTTTTCACTGCTTCTGCAAGGCGCTCACGCCCAAACTCTTCACCGTGCGAGTTCTGCGCCTCGGTCACGCCATCCGTATACAGCACCAGCAATTCGCCGGGCTCGGTCGTCAGGTAATACTCATGATAGCGAGTATCCCTGAACATTCCGAGGGGTACGCTGCCGCGCTCGATAAAGCTGTGGTTTCCATCTTTATCCAGCAAAACTGGTGGATTATGGCCGGCGTTTGTATAGGTCAGAGTTTTGTTGGTGCTGTCGAGAATAGCGTAGAAAGCCGTTACAAACTGGTTTCTCTCGATGGATTCCCAGAGCAGATAGTTCACTTTCGCCATCGAGATATGAGGCGAATACCCGATATGTGTAGCCGCACGCAGACTCGCACGCAAGAAGGCCATCAGCAACGCTGCCGGCACGCCCTTTCCCGAAACATCGGCAATCACCAGCCCAATCTGATCGTCATAAATCCTTACCCAATCATAGTAGTCGCCCGAAACTTCCTCAGTGGGAAAGTTGTAAGCACTGATGTCGTACCCTACCAACTGCGGATCTTTCGCCGGGAGCAATTCCAACTGAACCTGCCGCGCTACCTCGAGCTGGCCTTCGAGACGCTTCTTTTCAATTAGCTGTTCGTGAAGCATCACCTTCTCAATAATGATCGCAACCTGCGAGGCAAGCATCATTAGAACTTCAAGATCGTCATCCGAGTAAGCGTTGAGGTCGTCGCTCTCCAGATCAAAAACGCCGATCACTTCTGTATTGGAGATGATCGGCGCGACCATTTCCGAACGCGTCTCTCTGCGGGCGTTAATATAATTCGCATTTTTTCTCACATCATGAGAGGTAATCGGCTCGGCCGTGAGCGCCACCTCCCCGATCAACCCTTCACCAAGTTTCAGATGAAGATTCGTCAACTCATCAATGTCATATCCTCGAACCGCTTCCGCCTGAAACACGCAGGGGTCTTCACCTTCGGCAACTGCGCTCTCATCCGCACACTTCACTACAAAGATACCGGCGGCATCGTAAGGAATTAGAGAATCGAGGGTATCCATCACAAGATTGAGAACTTCCTGCAAGTCGAGCGAGCGGCTGATTTTCTTAGTGATGTCGAGCAACATTCGCAGCTTGTCTGTTGTTGTCAGACCAGGCAAAGGCAGCTCTTTTATGTGGTCACTCATAAAGCCAGATTCCGCGAACGCTACAGTGGGGCGATGGTTTGAGAAACTAAAGACTAAGTATAAGCGTTCAGGGCCAAAGCATGAAGCTGCCGGGTGGAAAGTGGGTCACTTTCATTGCAGAACGGGAGAAAACCACCGCTTGAAGTAAAACTCAGCTCATTTCTTGCCTTCAGCCCGAGCGGTTTTTCCGGGATCCGAATGGGCGTCTCGGTATCTTCTCCACAAACGTGTGACTTTCAGCCGGTATTCGACGAGTTCACGACTAACCTGGAAATGTTTGGCAATCCGGGTCGAGGTCTGACCTTCAAACACGAATAGCCGGAGCGCGGAAAAAGGAACAAGAGCCGCGGCGCCGGTGGCATAGGCAGCCTCTTCGTCGGCTTTTCTGTAATCTCGGGAGATAGTTTGGCCGCGTTCGTTTTCTGCGACCACTTTTAGGCGGCTAGGTTGATGGCCCAGAAAGACGTGAGAGACTTCCTCCATAAGCGTCGCGTTTGTTCGCATGCGGCCGTGATTAGGATTGAGTATGACGATTCGTCGACCGTCCGGCAGCGGATGAGAGCAGGCGCCCCCTGACCATTTCTCTGAACCAGACCCAAGCAGATGTTCGCGCGCTTCCTGACTAAGTCCCTTGATCTGATCAAAGCCAATAACCAATAAGTTGGCAAACTTCGCCAGGCGAAACGGATCCAGGGCCGCGCCAGGTCGCGCGCCCGCGAAATCGCGAAAGCCTAAAGCTTGCAGCTCGAATTGCCGCCATTTCTCGCCCGGCGGTAACTCATAATCGATCATGTATTGAATTATACCCTGAGGACCAGGCGTGAGGATCAGCGGCGCTTCCGTGCGGGAGTGCCTGGTTCGTTTCGACTAAACTGTGAGTAGGCGACGCGAAACAACTGGGACAGCGCATCGGCAGTTTCAGGAGAGAGATTCCGGTCGGCGCGCAGATGGGCTTCTACTATTTCCGGCGTCGACTCGTGTGGATAATAGACAACAGCCTTTGCCTCATTGTTGTCCTCGCGGCCGCGACCAAGAATCCTTTCCAGAGGCATGTCTAACCAGGTGGTCAGCCGGGCGATGTTATCGGCATCAGGTTTCCCTGTTCCGTTTTCAATACGAGACAGGGTTGAGGCGGAAACGCTTGTCTGATCGGCTACATCACGGAGACTGAGTTCCAATTCCTCACGCCGCCGGCGGATTGCGCGCCCGAGCTCTTCAGTATTGATCAGCGATTTTGCAGTTCGCGCCATACGGTCAATCCTCCAATCTTATCCGCCTGGGACAATATCATACCGGGGTTTTAGACGCAAGACTTTGTTTTACAGCTGAAACACACTTTCAATGAAAAAATGACAATTAAAAAAATATTGAAAAATGATAAATGGAAAATCAGCCTAGCCGTTTTACAGTTGGCAGCTGGGTCTTGTCGAGCAAGGACAGACAGGAATGTCTATCCTACATTACGGTTGTACCTGATGTTTCGACGCCGACATTGCGAGGTCGCGAGCGCGAGGCAAAACGTCGACCGCCCTGGCAACTTGTTGGTCGTCGGTTGTAATAAACACCCTATCGGCCATTACGCGACCATAGGCGGCAGTCACAATGTTAAAGCGTAATTGACGCTCGATAAACGTCCGGTTGTGATCGACCAGAGGCAACAAGCTCTTGAAGCTGACGTCGCCGGCAATAAAGTCCTTGAAGGCTTTGAAGACGGAATCGGAAATTGGGAAATCGTCTGGTTGTAATTCATGCTCGAAGTTGATGCTTTCGGGGACCTTGTATGCGGATAGGCCCGGAACGCGGTCATTTACCAGCTCGCGAGTAAAGACGAAGAGGGGACTTAGCAAACGTCGCTGGGCTGCGGTTACCGTCCTCGCGGGCACGCTTTCATCCGGAGCGATGCCGCCGCCGCCGTAAACCGGCCTGCCCGTGTCCGTTTTCCTTTCCGGGCCGACAGGTTTTGTATCGTCTTGTTTTTGATCCAGCCGCCTGGACCCGCCGTGGGTGTAGTAGTCGTAAAAACTGCTGTCGGCATAGTCGCGTTGAATAAGGCGGCCGGAGGGCGTGTAATACTTTGCTGATGTCAAAGTCAGTCCGGCGCCGTAATCGAGTGGAATAATACTTTGGACAAGACCCTTACCAAAGCTGGTCTGGCCCACAATCAGGGCACGATCATGATCTTGCATTGCACCGGCGACTATCTCTGATGCAGAGGCGGTGCTGTCGTTTATGAGGATAACCAGCGGAATTGGATCTGCGGCTTTATTTTTCGACTCGTAGGTGTTGTCTCGCAGTCCGTTTCTGCCTTTCTGCGTAAGAATCAATTGGCCATCAGAAAGAAACACCTCAGCAACGTGAATCGCCTGGTCCAGGAAACCCCCGGGATTGTTTCGCAGGTCCAGAACAAGCGAATTAGCGCCCCTGGAGTGCAGATAATCAAGTGCGTTCAGAAGCTCGTCGGTAGTCGAATAGTTGAATCCTCGCGTCATATCTACGTAACCGACGCCGGGTTTGATTATGTAGGCATCCGGAATTGAAGGCTGCGGCACTACATCGCGAGTTATTTCGACAGTCTGAATGCGTTTATCAGCGGAGCGTTCAACCGTAATCTTCACGTTCGAACCGCGTGGTCCGCGAATCTTGTCGCGCACCTCCACCGAGGACTTGCCGGTGGTCTTCATTGCGTCAACGGCCAGGATTCGGTCGCCAAAACGCAGGCCTGCTCGGGAGGCTGGCGAGTTTTGAAATGTCGCGGTAATGAACGTATCGGGTTGCTCGCCGATTATGTAGTTCTGAATCGACGCGCCAATTCCGAAGTATTCAGAGCGCTGATCAGTTTTCAACTCGTCATACTCTTCGCGATCGTAATAGTTCGAGTGGGGATCGAGCGAGCGCAACATGCCAATGATCGAGGACTTGAATACCGAGTTGTAGTCAAGTTTCTTGCCCTCGATGTAATTGTCCTGGATCACTCGCAGCGCTTCATCGAAGTCTTTCTCGATAAGCGGAATCGCCGTTGTGCCGCCGCGCGAGTTGCGACGGCCTGCGTTGTTCGGCCCCGCGGGCCGGCCGGTGGACGTGCTCCCAACCGGCGACTGCGGTTGCGTCTTTTGTTGGGCGAAAACGAAAACCTGAATATTCAGCGAAAGCGAGAAGAGCGTAATTAGAGCGAACGAGAATAACTTTTTCACTGCAAAACCTCAGAAGGTTGCGGAATTAGGACTTTTTTCCGGCCGGCACGTAAAAGCTGGGAAGCGAGACCGCCATACGTGTGACCCATGCAAATACTAGCGAATGCTATACGAGTGAGCAAGGCGTCGCTCGACCGGACCCGTTGCGTTTCAACTGATTCCAAGTTAATCCTCAGGATTGTGAGAAGTTTTTACCCGCGGCCCTACGTAGCCAGCGCGTCATTAGCCAGCACATCAATCCGGCGTTGAGGGTAAGGTGGCTTGACGGCCTCTCAAGGGCATCCGTAGAATGAACCTAATAAAGATCAAAAACGTACTTAAGTAGAGCTGTGGAGCAAATTTTTGGTCTAAGGAGTTTTCAGAGTATGAGTAATCCTTATCAGAATAGTCCTTATCAAAAGGAAGAGCAGCGTGCCGGCGAAACCGTTGATGACCTGATGCTTAGAGACGACGAAAATGAAGACGATTCCGAAGACAAAACTCGGACGGCGTCGTCTGTTAGAGACATCGCGTCGCGGATTCCGGAATCGCTAAGCGCAATTGGCCGCGACATTAGTCGCACTATCGAGCGCGCGATATCGGCAAAGGATGATTACGTCGTGGCCGTAAAGGTCTCCCCTGCGGCTCAGGAAAAGGTTGATCAGCTCGTGGCGGCTGGAATTTTTCGCAATCGTGCCGAGGCGGCGGGTTTTCTGGTTGAAGAAGGAATAAAAACGCAATCGGCGCTTTTCGAGCGCGTGCAGCAGAAACTCGCGGAAATTGAACGCCTGCGCGCTGAGTTGCGAGGCATGGTCAACGAGCGATCAGCCTGAGTGGCTGGTCAGTTTCCATTGTTACCCCCAAAATCTGAAGTGCTTACTCCCACCGAGGGAGAGGCACGCTCAAGAAAGTCTCACGAATCGAGATTAACGTGGCCGAAAGACTCAAGCTTTCACCGACTCCCATCCAACAATTCAACCTTACCAATGGTCTTCGCGTAATTCTGGTCGAAGACCACGCCGTTCCGGTTGTATCAGTGACGCTTTACTACGATGTCGGCTCTCGTAACGAAAAAAGCGGGCGTACCGGCTTCGCGCATCTTTTTGAGCACATGATGTTTCAGGGTTCCGAGAATGTTCCCAAGGCCGCGCATTTCCAATATATCTTCAACGCCGGCGGGACCATGAACGGTACGACTTCAACCGAGCGGACCAATTATTATGAGACGCTTCCGGCAAGTCATCTTCCCCTGGCGCTCTGGCTTGAAAGCGACCGCATGCGCTCGCTGAAAGTTACGCAGGAGAACCTCGATAACCAGCGTGAGGCGGTAAAGGAAGAGAAACGCCTGCGTTATGACAATCAGCCTTATGTCAATGCGTTTTTGCGCTTCAGCGAACTTGTCTTTAAGAATCCTGCTAACGCTCACTCAACCATCGGATCCATGGAGGATCTCGATGCTGCAACCATCGATGATGTGCGCGAGTTTTTTCGTATCTACTATGCGCCAAATAATGCTGTGCTCACCGTCGTCGGCGATTTCGATGAAACTGAAGCCCGAGAATTGATAGAGAAATACTTCAAAGAGATTCCCAGCCAGCCGCCGCCGCCGCCGGTTGACGTAAGTGAGCAGCCAGAAGTAGTAGTGAGAAGAGACATATTCTACGACGTACATGCTCCCACAAGCGCGTTCATGCTCGGTTGGAAGATTCCGCCCCGCAGAACGCCGGAGTTTTACGCATTGTCGCTTGGTGCCGAGCTGCTGTTTTCAGGCGATAGTTCTCGTCTATATCAAAAGCTTGTGAAAGGTGACGAATCGGTCGTCTCCATCCAGGGTGGGATAGACGAGAGACGTGGGCCATCCGCCTTGTACATTTTTGCTTTACCGAAACCGGGTGAGGAAGTAGCCGCAATTCGCAATCAAATCTTCGATGAAATTCGGGCGTTAAGAACTTCCGGACCCTCTCCTGCCGAGATGGAGAAACTGAAAAACTCGCTTTGCAACGATGTAGTTCGCGGTCGACAATCCACTATGTATCGCGCCCAACGGTTGGCTGAGTATGCTCTCTACGACAATGATCCGACGCTCTTCGATTCCGAACTCGATCTCTACCTGGCAATCACTCCTGAGCAAATCAGGGATGCCGTCGAGCGTTTTCTTGACGTGGATAATCGCGTCGTGCTCGACGTTGTCCCCGCCGCTATGGCCGAAGCGACCTCAGCCGATGAGGTGAGTGAAACCGCAACTCCGGCGTCGCCGCAACCGCCAGGGGAACCCAAACAACCAGGAGCGCCGGCACCGCAAGTTCCGTCAGTGCCCCCGGTAGAACCCGCAACAGAAGCTGGCGCCGCCGTCGGAGGTCCAGTTAGCAGCCAGTTAGAACAACCGCAGCAACCGGCAGATCCCCCGAAGCAAACTGATTCAGGCTCTGGGCCACTACACACTTAACAATGAGTACACAAGCAGACTTCCTCAAGCAGCCCCCGCCGCCGCTGCCTTCTCGTCCAATAAAGTTACCAGCCGCACACGAGACTACTTTGTCGAATGGATTGGTGGTGGTGGTAGTAGAAGATTCCAGGCTGCCACTCGTAAGCTACCGTTTAGCTTTGCGAACCGGCGACGCTCATGATCCCTCGGAGTTACCAGGTCTGATGGATATGTTGACGGGCCTGCTGACGGAAGGCACCGATTCGCGAACGAGCCGCGAGATTGCAGACGAGATTGCGCGACTGGGCGCCACGCTGCAGGCCGGCGCAAATTCCGATTACACGACAGTCGCGGCATCGTCCCTCGCAACGTTTAGCGAGAACATCCTGGAGTTAATGGCCGACGTCGCGCTGCGGCCCGTGTTTCCACCAAGCGAAGTGGAACTCACGAAACAAAATACCAAGGAGAGTCTCAAACAACAGCGGGCACAACCGTCCTTCCTGGCCAGCGAGATGGTGGCGCGCGTGATGTTTGGCGCGCATCCCTATCATGTTACGGCGCCGACGCCCGAGTCTATCGATGCCACGACGCGCGAGCGGCTCGTCGAATTTCACCGCGCGACGTTTGTTGCTAATAACGCAGTGCTCCTGGTTGCCGGCGATGTGCAACAGCAATCAATCCTGCAGCAGGTTGAAAGCCTGTTTGGCAACTGGCAACCCGGCGACTTACCCGGGGACAATTTCCCTGCCCCACCGCAACGAACGTCTCGTTCTGCATACATCACCGACAGACCAGGCTCGGCGCAAGCGAATATCGTGATTGCCAACGAAGGCATCACTCGAACCAGCCCGGATTATTTTCCGATGCTGGTAATGCATACCGTGCTGGGCGCGAACGCTTCGTCGCGCCTCTTCATGAACCTGCGCGAGGAGAAGGGCTATACCTACGGCGCTTACTCAAGTCTCGACGCGCGCCGAACAGCTGGCACGTTTCGTGCGACTGCGGAGGTGCGAACTCCCGTCACTGGCGACTCTCTCAAAGAATTCTTTTACGAATTGAATCGTATACGCAACGAGCCGGTGTCCGAAAAGGAGATCGCCGATGCAAAGTCATATCTTACCGGTGTGTTTCCTATTCGTCTGGAAACGCAGGAGGGACTGGTCGATCAGCTTGTCCAGATCAAGATGTTTAACTTGCCGGAGAACTATCTGGAAATTTATCGTAACCGCATCCAGGCCGTGACGATCCCGCAGGTTCAGGAAGTCGCGAGAAAATAC
This sequence comes from Pyrinomonadaceae bacterium, assembly GCA_036507195.1. Classification (GTDB taxonomy): domain Bacteria; phylum Acidobacteriota; class Blastocatellia; order Pyrinomonadales; family Pyrinomonadaceae; genus PSRF01. The sequence goes on from DASXQM010000169.1 coordinate 34,800, forward strand.
GTGAGGCCTGACGAAGCAGCGATAGTCATCGTCGGCGACGGCGCGCAACTAGCGCATCAAGTGAAACCCCATACGGATAAGATCGAGTTCTACAACACGGCGGGAACGAAAAAGGACAAGCCCGCAGTGGCGTCCCACTCGCCGGAAGTGGCCGCCGCGCTGGCGGGAAACTGGTCACTGTTAATTGAGACGCCGCTGGGCCAGAGCATTCCTGCCACGTTGATACTTCGCAATATCGAAAAGGGCTTCTCTGGAAAAGTGACCTCGGAAATGGGAAATGGCGAGCTCCTGACGGCCACCTTTGACGGCGAATCGTTCGCGGGAACTATTTCGTTCGACATTGCGGGCCACACGATGGAAGCCCAGATCGAAGGTGAAGTCGCCAACGAGCAAATGGAAGGTAGTATCAGTCTACAAGACGCGCCAGCCTTGCCTTTCACGGGCAACAAAACCGAAAACTAGCTAAGCCACCGATTAACGCGGATTGACAACGATCAGAATGAACCGGGGACGTTGTTCGGGACTTCTCACCATCGTCGTACGGCAACCTGGTTTCCCGTGGATGGGGCCCCCTGTTTGGTTTCTGATCTTCCTACCCGCGTTTATCTCTGCGACTTGGTGCTACACCTAAAAAAAATCGCCCGGCATTATTGCGATGCCGGGCGTAAATCACAGGAGGAACCGAGTGTTATGGTGGCCGTTATGCTTACGACCATCCAAATAACCTCAGCAATGAGATGTTAGTGTAACAACTCTCGGTTGCTTCATGTAGGACAGACATTCCTGTCTGTCCTCTTCTGTCGGAGTCCCGTTGACTGACAAACAGAAGGTTACGGAGATTTTCATTTGTCACCTGTCTTAAATCAGTCATTGTTCGTAGCGAAGCAGTATTCCATCGCCGCCTACAGCCCAACCGACCTTCTTAACAAAATACAGGCCGTAAAGATTTTGTTTAGTGCCTGACTCCTGTTCAATCCAAGTCAGGCCGCCGTCGTCGGTGCGCAGGATTGTGCCGCCGCGACCCACCGCCCAACCGTTGTCATCGCTAATGAATTGAACATTCAAAATTGTCGCGCGCGTTTTCACTACAACAGGCATCCAGTTACCTCCACTGTCTGAAGTTCGCAGGATCGTGCCGCGCTCGCCAACAGCCAGGCCTTTCTTGTCGCTGCGAAAGTCAACGTGGAAAATCGTTGCGGTGCTGCCGGACTCTTGTCTAGTCCACGTTTGCCCGCCATCGAACGTCCCGAGAATCGTGCCCGCTGCGCCGGTAATCCAGCCCCGCTTGTCATTGGCGAAATCAATGTGGATCAGCTCCAGGCGGCTGGGCGCGCGCTGCCGCTGCCACGTTTCGCCCGCGTTGTCCGTGTAGAGCAGAATGCTATCAATAACGCGCTCGCGCTTGCTAACGGAGCCCACTACCCATCCCTTTTTCTTGCTGGAAAACCGAACGCTATAGAGTTCTACCTCGGCGCCATCAAACTCGCGCGGCGGAAAGCGGCGCTCTTCGCTCCAGCGCATCCCGTTGTCACGCGTTGCAAAAATAGCGTTGCCGGCAATCAGGAAACCGGCTTCCTTGTCGCGAAAGTAGATGTCATTGATAGCAGCAGTTGTTTGCACAACCTGCTTAACCCAGGTGTGTCCGCCGTCTTCAGTGCGGCTTAGAAATCCATTGTCTCCGCCAACCCAACCTCGTTTATTGTCCAGAAAGTAAACCGTATTCAGGTCCTGGCCCGGTGGCGCAACCTGTGTGGCAACCCATCCCTGCTGGCTCTTACTTGGCGCCGCGATGAAAAATATGAAAAGCGTCGCCACAGCCAATCGTCGCGACAGCTGATTTTCCTGTGACCGACTCCGATCTTTCTTACCGGAAGATCTCATTACTTAATAATCGCTCCTCGCTTGAGTGCACGGTAGTAGCCAGCATGCATGCTCGATCAACCAGGCTCGGTTAAGACATGGATTGAATCGGTTTAGAATTTGTACCCTAAGTGCACAGCCTAAGACAAGACTAAGCGCGGGCCCTTTAATAACCACCGGGCCGCGCGCTTTGTCTTGAAACACGCGGCCCGTGGGTTTCAACAGCACTGCCGTTGTCCTGCTAATTCGCTGCGTTCACTCGGTAGATTCTTCCTTCAAAGACGACTACCACTCGCTCGCCTAACGAGAAGTACTCCGCCAGCCGAGGCTTTTGTTTCAACAGTGCGAAGTAATCATCGCTGCCGAATTTGATCACCGTTTCCGGCAACTTCATCCCGGGTTTGAATTCCGAGTCGCTCCAAACACCATCGCGCAGATAAAACGTCTTGCCGCCGGCGTTCTTGATGGCATACGACGCAGTATCCTTGTCAAGCTTCATTACCTCCTGCTGTTCGCGCGCGCGTTTGCTTTGCTGCACGGCTACTGCTCCCGTGGTAGCCCTCGCCTCTGCTGCTTTCGGCGCGGAGGATGGAGCGTTGAAAACTTGTCCTCCGCTGAAACCTCTATTGTTCGCTGGCAACCCGGTAACGTCGCGGGTTGTAGCGCCTGGCTCTAGCGCGAGATAAGAAGTGTAGGGCGTCACAATGCCATACCGTGTTCCCAGATCAACAATTTCGTCGCGCAACTCCTGCTGCTCGCCGTTTGTGCGAACCTGTTCCATGAGCCAGCCGACGCGGCGAGTCGCCCACAATCGCGGCAGAAAGTCATTTTCGTCCTCACGCATAGCAAACCGCAGGTTGTTGTAGAAGAATCTCCTGTTTGCGCCGTTTGTGTTGCCGCTCAGTTGCAGCCTGACAAAATCCATGTCAATCGGATTGCGATAACGGCCGATGAGCGTGATTTGCGAACCTCGGAACAAATCCGGGAGCGTGCGTGGATAAACCAGATCGGTTTCAACTCCTGCCATGTCGAGTTTCAGGTCGGTAAGCACGGGATAGTTAACTTTCGCAAAGAAGTTTGAGACTTTGACTTCCAAATCCTCCTTCGGTTCGACGTAGTCGGCGACGCCGCCATTTTCAGCCGCCAGCTTGTCCAACAGAGCGGTGTTGACGTCGTAACCAACGCCAAACGTGAACAGACGCAGCCCCGGTATTCGCGCTGTGTTAGCGTTTCCCACAATCTGATCAGGGTTTGTCACGCCGACCGTTGGTAAGCCGTCAGTCATGAATACAATCATCTTCGGACGGTTACTGGACTCGAACTGCTGCATTGCCACCTGCAATGCCTGATTGATGTTTGTACCGCCAACAGGCCGCAACGATTGAACAAACGTTTCGCCACGCTTGCGACCTTGATCATCGGCGGTGATCATCCTGCTTTCCATCAATCGCTCTTCACCGGCAAACGAGATGACGTTAAAACGATCCTGAGGTCGAAGAATCCGAACGCCGTAAAGGAGGGCTCCGCGCGCCTTCTCCATCTTCCCTGCTTCGGCCATCGAGCCGGAAGTGTCCAGCACAAAGACAATGTCCTTAGCCGCGTACTCCTGTTCCGACCAATCGTCTTTGGGCGAAATCATCAGCAGGTAGTAGCCATCTTTGCCTGGTTCACGATGGGTCAAAAGAGTGACGCCGAAATCTTCGCGGGATAACCCATAAAATAGCTGGAAATCCTGAGGCTCTTTGCCGGTTTCAAAAGTGACGACCGAACGGAGATCACCATTTCGTTTCACCTCAACTGCATGAGTCGGGGAATAGATGTTTCGCAGCGGCTCCTTGCTATCGAGTTCGACCCGGCCGGAGACGGTCCCAATCTGCGTCAACTGTCTGCCGGTTCCGAGCGGATAACGATAAGCAACCGTGCCTGACTCTGCTTGCAGGATCTGGGAATAAGTGATTTCGAGTTTTTTGTCCGAATGCGGCGGAATGGGGAAAATGCTTGCTTGAAAGAGATCCTTGCCGGCGTATTCCAGCAAACCCGGATCACGCTGGCGCCTCACTATCTCATCGTAGATACGCCTGGCCTCTTCGCGGGAGCGTACCTCGCCAACCAGGCGGCGATCGCCATCCCAGATTGCAAACTCGGTAATCGATGCCTGCTCGGGGATCGGAAAGAAATAGGTTCCTTCCAACGTCGCATCGGTATCGTTTCTAAAGATTTGTTCAACATGGGTAGTCGCCACCTGCGATGAGATCTTTGTGTCTATTTTGATGGACTTAATCGGCAAGCTGCGGGGCAGCGTTATGGGACGTGGCGGTCTGGGGCAGCGTTCACAGGGCCCCGGCACAATCACACCCTGGGCCACGCCGGTCGCCGCAGTTAAGATCAGAAGGGAAAACGACAGCAGCAGTATTCGAAGTCTTGGAACTCTCATAGTCTCCTCGTTGGCATACGCAAAAGGTTACCCACCTCGGTCGGGATAAGAACGACCTCGATGTCTGATTCTTGCAGATGGCTCGCCGAAAACAGTCGCGTGAACCCGCTGCTGGGAACACGGCGTCTCGCCCGGATCCACCTTGGAATGCCACTCTCTGCCGCCTATCAGCTTTACCCGCGGGTTGTGCGCTGAGTCTTGTTAACGGCCCGCTCCTGCTCCACGTCTTACGTCTGGTTCCATTTCTAACATCGAAACGAAAGAGTAACGAATGAGTTGTTTCAGCAAAATCGCTCCCATAGCAATTCTTCTTCTCCTTAGCTCGTTAATCGCTCAACCCACAAGC
>DASXQM010000170.1:0-12044 GCA_036507195.1 Pyrinomonadaceae bacterium
GAGGACCGCAAACGGCGGTAACACTAAACTAACAGTCTCATGTCAAAGAGCAGACAAACAATCACCAAGAGAGGCGCTTCGGCGTTACAGTCGAACTCTGTTCAAAAACTTCTTGACAGCGAACGACGCTTCATAGATGACCTCATTGGCCCACGGCAGGCACCTAAAAACTGATACTAATTTCAACTAACGGGAACCCTGTCGCTCGAGCGTAATCAAATACGCGTCGTTCTCTCTTAACGAAACATCATGTACAAAAGATCGTCCTGCGGCAACGCGTACGTGCTCCGTGCTAATGGCGCGTCCATCATTCTGTTCAGCCAGCGCGCGAACCTGCGCCCGGCTTAAGTTCGCCGGAGAGCCCAGCTTCAGATAAGCGCTGTAGACATCGTTAACTTGATAGCCTACTCGGTAAATATTCATCTGATAAGCACCGGGCGGAAGACCTTTCACGAGGAAGCGCACGGGTCCGAAGTCTTTGGCTGGCTGGTCTCGCTTGAAAAACTGCTGATCGCTTTCTTTAGTTGCCGGCGGGGTGTAGTTCCAAAACAATAACTGGACGCCGCGCGCGTCTCGACAGGCCCAACTATCGGAATCGTTTGAAGCAACCTCGACATCACCCAGGCGGTTCAGAAACTGATAGGCATAGAACGCGGGTTTGCGCAGCCCCTGGAAATTCAGCAAGCCAAACCCGCCGTGAAATGGCGACGGCACCGGGCCGTTCTCTTCAAAAATATCAGTGAACGTCCAATAAGACATTGAGTCCGCGTAGCCTTCGGTTCCTTTAAGCTTCGAAAGGATGTAAGGCGCCGAGATGTAGGAATCGTGAACCGGATCGCGTGGTGAATAAGAGGTGCTCCATTCCGTATAGTGTAGTGGTAGTTTGGGCATTGGCGATGCTGCGATCTCCGCGCGGACGCTACGCACTCCGCCAATAATCGCGTCTGGATCAGTAATCAATTGCAGCTGCTGGCCGCCTTCGTCAAACCCGATTCCCTTCACTCCATAGTCATGCGTAGAAATGAAGTCAAGGGCGACGCGATTTTTGGCAGCGAAGCCAATGGTTTCCGAAGTCCATGCGTGTCCGGCTGTCGCAGGTCCACCGACACGATAATCCGGCGATACGGACTTGATCGCTTTTGCGGTCACTTCGTATAGCTTGAAATACTCTGCCTGATCACCCGTCCAGAAAATATCAAGGTTGGGTTCATTCCAGACTTCAAAGTACCACTGCTTAACTTCCTCGGCTCCATAACGCGAGGTCCAATGTTGGACCAGGGCTTGAATAAGGTGTTGCCACTTGTCGTAGTCCTTTGGCGGAGTGATGTTGCCTTTCCACCAGAACACGTCTTTGGCGCCACTAGCCAGCGCTTGCGGCATGAAGCTGAGTTCAACAAAAGGCTTCATGCCGATGTTCAGTATGGCGTCATAAAGCGCGTCGACGTATTGGAAGTTATAGACTGACCGGCCCTGCCGGTCTTCGCTGTAGACGCCGAGTTCATCCTGCAATAAACCGTGGAAACGGATGTACTTAAAACCACATTCGCGATGGACCAGCGCAAGATCGCGCTGCCAATCAGCGCGCAAGCCTTCCGCGGCACGACCCGCGCCGACTACCTGGCGAAAGAAGATGTCGTGTTTGCCTTTCACTTGCGAATAGTCGGCGGCAATCGTTCGCACCGGCGAAACCTTCTGATCGACAGCAACGTTCTGAGCCACAACGCTGAATGAGCAGGGCAGCGGCGTAATTGAAGAGACAAGAAGTAGGCGGGCAAACTTTAATAGAAGATGATTCTTCATTTGAATTAAGCTAGACGTGCCTAAGCCCGCGAAGCGCGGCGGATTGCGGATCACCTCGCTACAACCTCGAGCCTCGCCGTCAGGTACTTCACTGAACTCGTGCCCACCATGATCTCGAACCACCCAGGCTCAACGATCCGATTCATGTTTACGTCGAGGAATGAAAGCTTGTCAGGCGTGATCACAAACTCGACGGTCCTGCTCTCGCCCGCAGCGAGAGAGATGCGTTTGAAATCTTTCAGCTCCATGATGGGACGGGTCACGGAACTTACCAGATCGTGGACGTAGAGTTGCACCACTTCATCACCCGGTCGCTTGCCTGTGTTGGTGACCGTGACGCTTACCTTTGCCTGGCCCGCCGGTCCGATCTGTGCGGGGCTGATACTCAATTTCGAATATTCAAAAGTTGTATAGCTGAGGCCATAGCCAAAAGGAAACAGCGGTTCCTTACTCGTAAACAGGTAGCCTCTTTTCGCGGTTGGCTTGCGATTGTAATAAATGGGCAACTGCCCAACCGAGCGGGGGAAACTGACTGGCAGTTTGCCTGAGGGGTTGTAATCACCGAAGAGCACATCAGCGACGCCCGTTCCCGTTTCCTGTCCCAGGTAGAAACCCTCCAGCAGGGCAGGAACCTTTTCCGCGATGTAATTGACTGAAAGCGGTCCGCTATTAATCAAGAGCACGATCGTCGGCTTGCCTGTCCCCAACACGGCTTTTACCAAATCGTTTTGCCGGCCCACTAACTCGAGACTATCACGATCGCCCAGGTGGCTGTCGGCCCAGCCTTCTTTGTTTGTATCTTCGTTGCCCCCCAACACGAGTATTGAGACGTCCGCGGACCGGGCCATCTGAACCGCTTCAGCAATCAATTTGTTGTCTTCGACCGGGTCGCTGAGATGTGACGTGTCGGCCCACCAATCGCCGCCTTCTTTGGTGATGCGGCAACCGAGAGCGTGCGAGACTTTGATTTTGCTGCCTACTTTATCGCTGATTCCCTGCAGTACGCTGATGCCGCGCCCGGGATTATCACTGTAGCCACCGAGGTGTGCGCGATCTGCGTTTGGTCCAATGACAGCAATCGATTTTAAAGAGTTCCGATCGAGCGGTAGCAGATTGTTTTCATTCTTTAGCAGAGTTATCGAGCGACGAGCTGCTTCTGCCGCCAACTCTCGATGGTCCCGGGAGTTCGTAACCTGGACTGCGCGCTCGGGATCGACATAAGAATTCTCGAACAGGCCAAGCAGGAACTTGAGCTTCAAATTACGGGCAACGGCTTTATCGAGCGTGGTTTCGGCAACCTTTCCTTCCTTGACGAGCTGCACTACCAGCAGGAAGCAATCGGGATCGGGAAGCTCGAGGTCGACGCCCGCCTCGATCGCCATTCGGGCCGCTTCTGCTTTGTCCGCGGCGACATGATGCAAGTCCTGCAATTGCGGAATACCATAGTAATCCGAGACGACGTTACCTTTGAATCCCCATTCCTGCCGCAGCACTCTTTCCAGCAGCCATTTGTTTGCGTGTGACGGAACCCCATCGATCTCGTTGTAGGAAGCCATCACACTCATGATGCCGGCTTCAGTCACAGCTGCTTTAAAGCTTGGCAAAAAGAATTCTCGCAGGACTCGCTCAGAGTAGTTGGCAGGAGCGATGTTGGTGCCGCCTTCGGGCTGGCCGTGAGCCGCGAAATGCTTGGCAGTCGCGATGATGTGATCGCCATCGATCGTTGGTCCAGCTCCCTGCAGGGCTTTGATAACCGCGACTCCCATGCGCGAGACCAGGTAAGGATCCTCGCCGTATGTTTCTTCCGTTCGGCCCCAGCGCGGCTCCCGCGCAACATCGAGATTCGGGCCCAGCACTTGGTGACTTCCGCGCGCTCGGGTCTCCAACGCGCCCGCGGCAAAGATCTTGCTGATGAATTCCGGATCCCAGGTGCTCGCCAGCGCTATTGGTTGGGGAAAGCTGGTGCTCCCCTGCGCCATGTGACCGTGCAATATCTCGTCGTGCAGAATCGCCGGGATACCGAGCCGAGTGTTTTCGATCAGCCACTTCTGCACGGCATTAGCGAAGATGGCTCCCTGGCGTGGATCTTTGCGCTCTCGCTGGCGGGCAATCTGGCCTATGCCGTACTTCATCACTTGCGCGGCCTGCTCAGGCGAGAAGTCACCGCGATCCGTCGAGAAATCGGTCTGTGGCTTGGCTTGCGGCCTGCCAGTCCACAAACACAGCACTTGGGCCACTTTCTCTTCAAGCGTCATGCGGCTGAGCAGATCTGCCACACGCTGATCAACCGGTAACCGTGGGTTCTTATAGTCCGGCGCACTCTGCTGCGAGTGAGTTTCGCCGGTCCCTATTGCCAGCGAAACGAGAGCCAGCGTCGCGAAGAAACACCTGGCGACGCACCTGCTCTGCGACACCAGGACACGAATTGATCCGATTGAACTCATATATGATTTTCTCCATGAAACGATAGCTGAGCGTTCCAACTTATTACATTTTCCATTTTCCATTTTCGATTTTTCATTTGCGATTGGTACAAGAGTTTTCTCCGCGTACCGTTTAGACGTGCCGTTTAGATAGGGCACTTGTGCCCCACCGCGCGAGGCGGACAAGTCCGCTTTCTAAACGGCGCGCCGCCGTTAACGCCATCGTCGTTGATTCCGAGCATGATGAATGCCAGCGATGACAAATGAAAAATGCGAAATGACAAATGGAAAAAGATTTTTCACCATGGAAGACTCTTCGCTTTGTATTCCTCCAGAGTCCTCGCCGGATTCTCGACGCCCTCCGGCAGCGGACGTTTTGAGATAGTTTGAAAATACAGCAAGCACGAATCCCGCCACCAAATCGCATCGCGCTCCTGAATGATCAACTTCTTTGCTACGGCAGAGTGACGCTCCGGATCAATCACCGGCGCGAGCGCGCCCCATTCCTGACGGGCCTTCCGCGTCCACTCGACTCCGCCTTGATAATGCAGCGCTAACTCGTTCCATAACGTGCGGCCCGAACGCATCCGGTAATCCCAGGGCACGTGATGAAACCATAGCAGGAATTTTTCCGGGCAAGTGTCGAGGTCAGCAAAACGATCGCGAACCGGTTTGTGATATTGACTCAGCGCATTGCTTCCGGTTTGCGTGCGATCGAATCCCAGGCCTTGCTCATTGGCGCGATGGTAGTAAACCGGATTCCAATCGTCACGAGCCTCGGTGTTCCACCACGGCGCTGGTCCGTAATGATGACCGCCCCACATCAGGTGATGCAGGCCGAGTGGCGTCATGTAGTCAACTACAGCTTCGTGCGATTCGAGCAGCAGCTGGACGATAGCCGGTACGGCCCTGGCATCGCGGGTGAATGTCATCTTCGTCCACTCTGCGGCGATTTGCCGCGCAGCAAGATCTGGATTCCAGGCGAGCCGGCCAAAGCCATACCAGTTCGCCTGGCCGAAGTGATGTCCAGTCCAATTGCGATCGGAGCCCGTGTTCGCCACTCCTGCAATGCCCGTCAGACGTTGGCCATAAAGGCTGCCATTGATCACCTTGCTGACAGTAGAGCCACGACCTTTCGCGTAAGTGTCGGAGTCGAGCACCTCGCGCCACAGCTGCGGCAGAAACACCAGATGATTGGCGAAGCCGAGGTATTCCTGGGTTATCTGCGCTTCGAGCATGATCTGCGTCTTTGGCATACCGCCGAATAGCGGATGGAAAGGCTCGCGCGGTTGAAAATCCACGGGCCCATTCTTCACTTGCAACAAAACGTTCGCGCCAAACTTGCCGTCGAAGGGCTGCAGATTATCGTAGGCGGCGGCTGCCCTGTCATAACCGGGCCTCATGTCATAGACGAAAGCCCGCCAGATCACGACACCGCCGTGCGGCGCCAACGCCGCCGCCAACATGTTAGCGCCGTCGGCGTGGGTGCGATTGTAAGTGCGCGGACCAGGCTGGCCTTCACTGTTTGCCTTCACCAGAAATCCGCCAAAGTCTGGAATGAATTGGTAAATTTCGTCCACCTTCTTCTTCCACCATGCGGCTACCTCAGGATCGAGCGGGTCGGCAGTCTTCAAACCACCCAAATCAATTGGCGCTGAAAAACGAGCGGACAGATAGACACGCACGCCGTACGGTCGGAAGGTATCGCCGATCGCCGCAACCTTGCGCAGATAATCGGCGCTCAGAATCTTGGCGTCGGCATTGACGTTATTCAGGGTCGATCCATTGATTCCCAAACTCGCATTGGCCCGAGCATAATCGCGCAGTCGCGGATCAACCTTTTCAGGCAGCGCGCTCCAATCCCACAACGAGCGCCCCGCGTAACCCCGCTCAATACTGCCATCGAGGTTGTCCCAGTGATCCAGCACGCGCAGCTTAAGCAGCGGCTTCTCCATCACATCAAGATTGCTAAGGGGCTGGAGTGTTTGCATAAGCCGCAGGAAATGGAAGGCGCCGTAGAGTGCGCCCGTCTCGCCATTCGAAGCAATCACGATCAGACTGCGCCGGCTGCTCTTGATCGAACGAATGCGGAACCCCTCCGGTCCGAGGTCCATCAATTCCTTTCGCCAGTTGAGACCGGCAATCAACGTAGAGCTTCGGGGTGTTCCCACCACCACCGCGCCGTCGCGCTCGACGTGGTCCCTCGCCGGAACATGGCTACCGAGCAGCCCCGAGCAACCGTTCACGAGCTCCGTGCGAATCGCGTCGAGCGTTGCGGAATTGCCAGGCACCACCAGTTCGGTCACGCGCGTCTGGTAAATCTCAATCGTCCTGGTGGGAAGCGGATCGTAGCGCAGCCATAAGCGGTAGCCGTCCTCGGCGTTCGCAATCGTTGCCGTAGCGAACAGAACGATGAGCGCAAGCCTGGCGATAAATGCCGGCAATGCCATGTAACTGCGATTCGCGTGCGAATTCATCGGCTGTTCCCAGAAGGATCGCGACATTAAGATTCCTATACTTCGGGGAATCCCACCCACGGGGAGTGGGTGGATCTCACGCTATTAGTTTTTACCAGGCGTGACACCGGGCCAATCGTCCGTACGGAACGGAGAAGCGGGCAGTCCCGCCTGATTATAAAGATTGCACACGGGATTGTCGGCCCACGCGTAGCGCACTGCTATCGGACTCGCTACGTCTTTACTCCAAACGACGACGGTATCACCTTCAACGCGGGCCTCGGCCCAAACGAATTTGTGATCGGCCCCGGCAATCGCGAAGCCTTTTGGTGGTCCACCATCGGAGGTTTTCAGTCCGCCACCGGCGTGCGTGAACTTGATGCGAAGCTTGTCGTCTTTGACTGAGAATGAATCATAGAGGGGGCCCGACGATTCGACTCTCTGATGATAACTTTGGGCCAACGCCCAGGCCGCCAGCCGCTTGCCAACATCAAGCTTGTTGCGTGGATGGATGTCATTCGGCTCGCCAATATCGATGATCACCGCCATACCAGTGTTGGGCTCTTGCAGGGCCATTGTCTGCGCCTCGCGCAGCTCGGCCCAGTCGCTGTCGCCCGGCTCAGACTTGACCGGCTGCCAATTGGCGAGTTGAACGAAATAGAAAGGAAAATTACCCTGGCCCCACGCGGCACGCCAATCGCGGATCATCGTCGGGAAGAGCGTACGATACTGGTAAGCGCGGCTGGCGTTGCTCTCGCCTTGGTACCAGATCGCGCCGCGAATCGCATAGCTCGTGAGCGGGGCGATCATCGCGTTGTAGAGAACACTGGGACTATTCTGATTCGTTGGTCCAAGTAGTTCCGGCCGTGATCCGTAGTCGGGCTTCTTTGGCTCCATTGCCAGTTCGACTTTGTAGTTCCAAGCACCAGCGAGAGAAATCGCTTCCGTTTCTTTCGCGCCTAGCGGTGCCAGCGACATCAGGTCCGTGCGGCCAAAACCGCCTTCGCCGGCGCGGTCAAAAACACGCACCGCAATTACGTTACGGCCCGCGTGCACCAGCGAACCGGGAACACTGTAGCGGCGCGGCACCAGGTAGCTATTCGGCGTATCGTTGCCCGTCCCACCAACGCGCGTGCCGTTGAAGTAAGTGATATCAAAATCGTCGATCGCCGTGAGATTGAGCATCAGATCTTTTCCCGTCCATGACGCGGGCAGATCAATCTCTTTGCGAAACCAGACTGCGCCATCGATGACTAGCCCAGCCGTCTCGAAAAACTGAGGCAGATTCATCTGGTTCCAACCCGTTTCGATAAGCACTGGATCGGCGTAGCCCAGGGCCTCACCTTTGTTGCCGGGGTCCTCGTAAAGATTGTTTCGCTCCCAATCAGCCAGCGCGCGCTCGTAGTTCTCCCGGCGCTGCGGAGCTCTTTCCATGCTCTTTTCGTACCGATCCAGAATCGGCTTAAGGGCGGGGGCCGAAGCCAGCGCCTCGTGACTGGTCCAGGCTTCCGCCGGTGTTCCACCCCAGGAAGAGTGAATCAAACCGAGAGGTCTTTTCAGATGCTGATAAAGTTCGCGTCCGAAGAAGTACCCGACGGCAGAAAATTGTCCAACCTGTTCCGGAGTCGTCACTACCCAATGGCCCTTTACGTCGTCCAGAGATGAAGCGGCTGTGTTTTTCTGCACCGTAAAGAGATGGATCTCCGGATAGTTGGCTTGCGCCATCGCTTCGGCCCCGCCGGTAGCATTTACTAACGGGAACTCCATGTTGGATTGGCCGGAACAGATCCACACATCGCCGACGAGCACGTTCTTAAAAGTCAACGTGTTGCTGCCGGCGATCGTCAGGACAAATGGACCACCAGCTTTGAGCGGCCCAAACAACGTTTGCCAATGACCTTGTGCGTCAGTTATCGCGCGCTCAGTTCGTCCGGCAAAAGTAACGGTGACACTTTCACCCGGCTTGGCCGTGCCCCACACCCGCACTCTGCGGCTCTGTTGCAGGACCATATTGTCGCCAATGATCGAAGGAACGCGAATCTCGGCCTCCGCTCGTGGCGCCAGCGAAGGGGCCGTACACAAAACCAAAATGAACAGAAGTTTACGCATAACTTTTCTCTCCTAGTCGAACAAAGTGATCACACGTTTAGACCCCAAGCTTTAGCTTGCATCTTCCGAGCGCACCACCTGAAGGTTAGGTACTGGTCGGTTTCAATCGCCAGCAGGCCACAGGTCCGAAGGGCCTAAGAGTTCAAATTGAATTAGTAACGAAGGTTGAACTCTAAACGCTTGCGATCAGCCTTTTTACTTTTCCAGACTCGTTCGCATTAGTTGAAAACTTTCCTGAAGACGAATGTCGCGCGAAGAGCTGCCCACCAGGATCTTGAAGTTTCCTTTCTCAGCAACCCAACTCTGCCTCACCGGATCATAGAACGCAAAAGAGCTGCGGTCGAGTGAGATTGAAACTGCCTGCCTCTCACCGGCTTTGAGAGAGACTTTAGTAAAGCCTTTCAACTCCTTGAGGGGTCGAACCAGCCTGGGCTTTAAGTCCTGCACATAAAGCTGGGCCACCTCGGCGCCGTCTCTCGTTCCTACATTTTTAAGATAGAACCCTGCCGTTACAACCCCGTCGCGCGCGTCCCTGGATGGATTAATCTTCAGATCCGAGTACTCAAAGTTCGTGTATGAGAGACCAAAGCCAAAGGGGAAGAGCGGCTCGACGTTCTTCGTATCGAACCAACGATAGCCTACGAGTAATCCCTCTTCGTAACGGACCGTACCATCCTTGCCCGGATACGCCCCCAGTGAATGAGCCGGTGAATCCTCAAGGCGCTTCGGAAACGTGCACGAGAGCTTGCCTGACGGATTTACATCTCCAAAGAGCACTCCGGCGAGCGCATTGCCACCTTCCATGCCGGGATACCAGGCCTGCAGCACGGCCGGAACTCGCGCGAGCCATGAGCCCATCTCGACCGGCCCACCACCCAGGAGAACCACAATTGTGCGCGGGTTGGCCTCGACAATACGGCGCAGCAATTCGTCTTGTGCGTAAGGAAGCTTCATGTCCTTGCGGTCGGAACCTTCGGTATCGTAAAAGGCTGAGTGATTCAGACCGCCAACATAGATGACTACGTCTGCCTGTTTCGCGGCGGCCGTCGCACGCTCTGCGAGATCGTCGCCGGCCTTTTCACGATAGCCCATTGAGAAAGAAACATTCGCACGATCGCCGGCGCGCCGCAGGATCCCTTCCAGTGGTGTGATTTCGTAGAAGGTCTTGATTCTCGCGCTGCCCCCACCGTAAGCCTGGAGCCGCACGGCGTTCTCGCCGATTACTGCTATCGATTTGATCTTGTCGGCGTCGAGCGGCAACGCGCCCCCTTCATTCTTCAGTAGCACCATGCTCTCCTCGGCGATGCGCCGCGCGGTGGCTTGATGCTCTTTTGTGTTCAGTGAGCCCGGACCACGCCCTTCAATGGCGCGGGTGATTAACATCTGGCGCAGGTTGCGCCGCACTTTATCGTCGAGGACCGACATTGGATACTGAGCGCTGCCGAGGCCGTCGCGGAAAGCGCGCCCCAGATAGAATTCGTCGTAAGGTACAAACTCGGTCCCCATCTCCAGATCGAGCCCGTTGAGCACGGCGCCGCGAGTGCTGTGCGTGCCACCCCAGTCGGACACGACCAGCCCTTTGAAGCCCCATTCGCCTTTCAAAATTTTATTAATGAGGTAGTCATTCTCGGAACAATACTGGCCGCGAAACTTGTTGTAGGCGCTCATCACCGAAAGTACGCCGGCCTCTTGTACGGCAGCCTGAAACGGGCGCAGGTAAATCTCGCGCAAGGCGCGCTCGTCCATCTCGACATTGATCGTGCCGCGCTCCCATTCCTGATCGTTGGCCGCGAAGTGCTTGGCGCACGAAGCCACCTCCTGAGCCTGTATGGCGCGAATGTAGTTCACAACTATGCGCGAGGTGAGGAAAGGATCTTCACCGGGATACTCGAAGTTGCGACCATTGAGGGGCGTGCGCATGATGTTCATGCCAGGTCCGAGCATGATCTGTTTGCCACGTTGTCTTGCTTCCTGGCCGATCACTTCGCCATAAGCTTTCGCAAGATCCTGGTTCCAGGTCGCAGCTAAACCGATCAGGGCCGGCATGAAGCTCGAAAAGTCGTCCGTCCGTCCGGCAGGCAACCAGCTGTCCGGGCCGACGTCTTCACGCACGCCGTGTGGTCCATCGGAAAGCCAGCGGCGCGGAATACCCAGACGCGGAACGGCGGCGGTGGTAAACTTCGAATCCGCATGGACCAGCGCAAGTTTCTCTTCGAGCGTCAGGCGCGACAGCAAATCTTCGACGCGCGCGTCTAACGACTGGGCCGGATCAAGGTACAGAGCGCGCTGTTCCTGTGCGTGGTGTACGACTGCCATGGTCGAGAGCACTACGGCAACAACGCCCAACAGCACGAAGAAACGCGGATTGGTAACCCTCTTTAGTTTCATAGATGTTCCTTTCCGCTGTTGCGGACACCGAACTGAATCAGGCTAGGACTCAGCGACCACACCTTTAGCAAGGCCCTCGTCTATGACCGCGTCCGCGTCGCCGGCTCTCTTCAAGCCGACAGCTGACAACGCGTAGAACAAAATTGCCACCAGGACCACGTACTGAAACCCCAGCAGCATCGAGCTATACTCGGCCAACCCGCCAACCATAGCGCCCGCAATGTTGTAGCCAAAGGCACGATCCGGCTCGGCGGTCCGCTTGAATGATGAGGCAAAAATCACCCCGGCAAACAGAATGGGAGCAAACACCAACAGGCATGAGCCGATCACCTGCAGGGTCCGATTCATTCCCAGAAAGAAATCCAAAGGCACGACGGTGTTCAGCACCAGCGTGGCGAGCAAACCCGCGTAGCAGGGCCACAAGCGCTCAGGCTGAAACCTTAGCACCAGGCGATTGGCGAATAGGATCATCACCAGTACGGCAAAGAACACTACTGAGTTAACGACCCAGGTGCTACCGAAAAGCAGCGCCATTGTGACCACTGCCTTGGTCTCCACCAGCATGAACCCGGCGCCCAGAAAGAAGAGTTGCACGTTGAGTGAACGGCCGAGTGAGCGGCTGACTGCGCTGTTCTGGCCCCGGGCCCTGGCGCCGCTAAGCTCACCGGACGCGTTCACGCCTTTTCTTAGCCGCGGAATGAAAAGGAAAATGAGCAGCAATGCCAGCCCGCCCATGATTAGCATCCCGCGAAGGCTCAGTGTGGGTATCATCGGCTTTCGCAGATACAGAAACGGCCAGTCGTCGGTCGCACTGCGCAAGCCACCTTCGGGTGGCAACACGGTGGCCAACCCAAAATGTTGCCAGTGA
>DASXQM010000171.1:0-16215 GCA_036507195.1 Pyrinomonadaceae bacterium
ATGAGACTGCGTTCGCGCACAGGCGCGAGTTAAGAGTTAAGCGTTGGTCTTACAGTCAAATTGCGCACACCGCACGGCGCTTTGCCAGGGAACTGGAAGCGCGAAGGATCCCAAAAGGCGCTCGCGTTTTGCTCTGGGCCAGGAACAGTCCGGAGTGGGTTTCAGCCTTTTTTGGATGTCTGCTTCGCGGGGTGATCGTCGTGCCGCTTGATCTTCAGAGCGAGCCTGGATTCGTTAACCGAGTTCAAGCTCAGGTTGAGGCAAGGCTTGCGCTCTGTGACGTGGCCACTTCTTCTTTAGTTATCCAAACTCTGCCGGTAATCGAACTTGACGAACTGAACTTGCAGCTCGCACATCACTCGTCAAAACCCTATCCCTTACCAGACAATGGTTACGACGATACTGTTGAGATCGTCTTCACCTCTGGAACCACTGCTGAACCCAAAGGCGTTCTTATAACGCAACGCAATCTGATGGCGAATCTGACGCCGCTTGAGCGGGAGATCAGGCGGTATCTGAAATGGGAGCGGCTGGTTCATCCCATTCGTTTTCTCAACCTACTGCCGCTGAGCCAAGTCTTCGGACAATTCATGGGCGTCTTCGTGCCGCAATTGCTCGGAGGCGAGGTTTTCTTTCAGGAGTCCCTGAGCCCGTTACAGATCCTCGAAACGGTCAAACGCGAGCGAATCTCCATCGTCACCACTGTACCGCGCATTCTCGAAGCGCTACGAGACAAGATCGAAAGCGACTACGAAGCACGAGGGAAACTAGACCTACTCCGCGGCGCGCTTGCCTCGTCTGCGGCTCGACATTTTCTACGGCGCTGGTGGACGTTTCGCGCAATTCACAACATGTTCGGCTGGAAGTTTTGGGTCTTCGTTTCAGGTGGCGCGACACTCAACCCGGACACCGAGGAGTTCTGGCAGCGGCTCGGATTCGCCGTGATTCAGGGCTATGGCATGACTGAGACTGCGTCGCTGATCAGCGTCAACCACCAGTTCAAGAAGGGCCGTGGCTCCATTGGCAAGGTATTGCCGGGTCAGGAAGTGAAACTGGCCGAGGATGGCGAAATTCTGGTGCGCGGGGAGAACGTTTCGCCTGGATACTGGAAAGACGACTGGCAATCAAGCGCAACAGAAAACGGTTGGTTTCGCACCGGCGACCTTGGTGAGATCGACGAGAAGCGCAACCTCTATTTCAAGGGCCGAAAAAGAGAAGTCATTGTCACTTCAGCTGGTGTGAACATTTACCCGGCAGACATTGAACTCGTGCTGGGTCGCCAACCTGAGATAAAAGCGGCCGTAGTCATCGAAATAGAAGGCCCACATGGGCCGGAACCGCTCGCTGTGTTGATCCTCCGCGACGATCACGCGAACGCACAACCTGTTATCGACCGAGTAAATGAATTACTGGCGCCGCATCAGCAAATCCGTCGCTGGTTTGTTTGGCCCGGCGAAGATTTTCCGCGAACCGCAACGCAAAAGGTTCGAAAGCAGCTGGTCGGAGAAGTTGTGAGGGCCAAGCTAGCAGGCGCAGCTCGGATGTCTGGACGTGCCGACGTTTCTGTAACTGGTCGCTCGAACAACCTTGTTGAGATCATCGCGAGCATTAGCAAGGAGTTACGAGCGACGCTTGATCCAGCCACAAAGCTCGGAGCAGATTTGAAGCTGGATTCGCTCGGCCGCGTCGAGTTGTTGAGCACGCTCGAGGATCGCTATCAATTAGCGATCGATGAAGCTGCTTTCACCGATGCCACCACCGTAGCCGAAGTTGAGAAGATAATTCGCGAAGGCCGGAACGAAGAAGCGGCGCAGTATCCCTATCCAAAATGGCAACAGCGTTGGCCGTTGAGCTGGCTGCGAATTGCCCTGTTTTACCTGATCGTTTTGCCGGTCACCCGCGTCATGGGTCGGCCCAGAATCAGCGGCAAGAAATATCTGCGCAACGTTCGAGGGCCATTAGTATTCATCTGCAACCACGTAACGATGGCGGATCACGCGTTGGTTCTGTTGGCGCTTCCGGGAAGATTGCGAACCAGAATGGCGATCGCCATGGACGGTGAGCAACTGCGAGAATGGCTTCATCCACAACCTGGAACAGGCCTGTTAATTCGCCTCCTCTATCTGCTCCAGTACGTGTCAGTAGTTTTTTTCTTCAATGTCTTTTCGATGCCGCAAAAGAGCGGCTTCCGGCGAAGCTTTATGTTTGCTGGTGAAATGATGGACCGCGGATTCAGTCTTCTGGTGTTTCCAGAAGGACAGCGCACAAAGCATGGAGCGCTGAATCCTTTCATGCCCGGCACGGGTCTGTTAATTCAGAAACTAGGTGCGCTTGTGGTGCCAATGCGAATTGACGGATTGTGGGAACTTAAGAAAGCAGGCAGACATTTTGCCTGCCCGGGTGAGGTCTCTGTGATTATCGGCAAGCCAATCACTTACTCGCCCCAACAGGAACCTGACGCCATTACGGCGGATTTGGCAAAACGCGTCAAAGCACTATGATCGCCTTGTTACCACTCGACGAAGCAAAAGTCATGAGTAGGGTAAAAACTGGAGGGCGCAGAGGAGGCGTTTGCACAAGAAGTAATTTGAACAAGTCTGCGTGACGCTATCAGAACCGCGAGCGTTAGCGACCGGCCCAAGAATCGACCTCAAATACTTGCGCCGACAACGAACGCTCATAGTCAAGATGGCATTTAGGGCCGGTCGCTACCGCTCGCGGTTCTGATACTGAGTAACTTGAACCCTTTTTGTGCAAGGCCGCAGAGGAGCCAATGACTTTTGGGCCAATGCAAGCGAAGTATTCGACACTACTTCTTCTGTTTCTGCTTTCCCTGGTTGGGTTAGCCAACGCCATCGCGCAATCGAAAGATGTCAAGAACGGAATGGCTCCTGGTACTCCGCGGCTCGAGGAGCTGCATGAGAAGGGATCTGAAGCTCTTTTAAACCTTGACTATAACGATGCGCGGCAAAAGTTCAAAGAGATGAGCCGGTTGTATCCTGACGACCCGACTGGCCCACAGATGCTCGCTACAACACTCTGGCTGGAGACGTTGAATCAAACACGCCGGTTGCAAGCGGCCATCTACAGCACGCAGTCGTTCTATGTGGGAACGGAAGACAAACCCGATCCGCGCGTGCTTCAGGACTTTCGCGATCTCACGCGTCAGGCAGCGCAACTTGCGAAAGCAAGAATGCGGCATAACCCTCGCGATCCACAGACGCTCTATGCGCTCGGAGCCACGGAATCTTTGAAAGCCGCGTTCGCAGCGACCGTGGAGCGACGGTTCCTAGCTGCCTTGCGTTCCGGCTCAAGCGGTGTTGAAACGCAGCGTGATGTGCTCAAGCTGGATCCGAGCTTCCATGATGCTGAGTTAACCATTGGGATGTACGACTACATTGTTGGAACATTGCCGTTACCCGTAAGGATGCTGGCAAGCATTGCCGGAGCACATGGCTCAAAGAAGCGCGGGATTCAGACACTCGAGCGGGTCGCGAAGGAGGGACAGTGGACGCGCGAGGAAGCCAAGATCCTGCTCATTGCCATTTACAAAAAAGAGAGGCGTTTCCCGGACGCATTAGCCTTGTCGCGCGAACTGCAGGAGAAGTATCCACGCAACTATCTGTTCAGACTGGAAACGGCTGACACTCTCGTTTCGCAAGCGGCGATTGCGCGCCAGGCAAGCAAGACTAAAGAGGCGGAGGCGATGGAGCGCGAAGCCCTCAGTACTTTCGAGACGATGTTGCATGACGGCCCGGCGGAAGGTGCCGCTCCGCGCGCTTTGGACCTGATACACTTTCGCTATGGTGAGTCTCTTCTTCTTATGGACCAGGCGCAGCGCGCCGGCAGAGAGTTTCTGGCTGCAACGATCGTGAATGGGGCTGAAGCTGGCACGGTCTCGAGGGCCCACCTCCGAGCTGCTCAAGCATTTGACCTTGCGGGCAATCGGAAGGAAGCGTTGGCTGAGTATCGCGTAGTGCTTTCGCGCCCTAATGTTTACGATTCGTATGACCAGGCACGGCGCGGGCAAAAGGAGCCATATAGGGGGCACGGTAACCCGAAGCAGCGTGATTAGTTACAACCCTGCTGCATCTTGTCCTAACAGCTTCTGTCGCCGATTAGCCGCACGGGTCGGCGGGGACCGTGAATGTCGGGGCTCCTGTTTCCAACCTGGATGGCCTTATAAGCCCATCCCCCGAGCGAAGGTTCAATCTCGCCTGCCGAAGCAGCTTCCTCCTGGTCAAGCCTCACTGCTCCCCACCCTGAGCTGGATGATTGCTGTTGGACTGCTTGACGTTACGCAAATTGCTCATTGACCTGAAACAAGAAATGGTAGGCGCGTGGGGATTTGAACCCCAGACCCCACCATGTCAATCCGCGAACCGGTGCCGCGTATAACGCGTAATGCGTTTTAACGACGCGAAAATTAAGTTCAGCGGCTAGAGAAGTCAACCTACGCTGCTTAAGTTGCATAAACGTCAGGCGCATCCCGGCAAAATTCCGGTAGATGATAACTGCCGCAAGTTCGCTACGTCTATCTGTGGGATTACTGGAGTGTGTCAGATTCCGCTCCGACCACTCCGGTTAAAGCAAGGGATGCCGACAGTGTTGAGTAGGGCTGGTGGACACTTTACGGCTTCGGCTTGGCCGTGCGGGCCTGTTTGATTTCATTAACTTCTTTTTCCAACGAAGCTTTCAGGCTGCTATCAATCTTGAGGGCGGCGTCAAAGTCTTGCTGTGCTTCCCCGTCTTTGCGTTGCGTGAGTTTTATTAACCCTCTGTTCGTATATGCATCAGCGTCCTTTGGATCAAGCTCGATCACTTTGGTGAGGTCAGCTATCGCTCCGTCGTGGTCGCCTTTATCGTCTCGCACATAGGCGCGGTTATTATATGCGTCAACATACTGAGGGTTGAGCTGGATGGCTTTCGTGTAGTCGGCTATCGCCCCGTCGCGATCGTCTTTAGAGTATCGTGCTTCGCCGCGGGAGCAATATGCCTGAGCAAACTCAGGCCTAAGCTCGATGGCTTTTGTGTAATCGGCTATCGCGCCGTCGTAGTCGCCTTTCCTCTGTCGCGCAATGCCGCGGCTGTAATATGTGTAATATGCTTTGGCATTCTGAGGGTCAAGCTCTATGGCTTTAGTGTAATCCGCTATCGCCCCGTCAGGATCGTATTTATCGTTTCGCACATAGCCGCGGTTGAAATATGCCTGAGCATAGCGAGGGTTAAGCTCAATGGCTTTTGTGTAATCCGCAAGCGCCCCGTCGTTGTCTCCTTTCCTCTGTCGCGCAACGCCGCGAACGTTATATGCGGCAGCAAACTTAGGATAAAGCTCTATCCCTTTAGTGAAATCCGCTATCGCTCCGTCGTGGTCGCCTTTAGCATCTCGCACATAGCCGCGGTTGATATATGACTGGGGAAGCTGAGGATCAAGCTCTATGGCCTTCGTGAAATCCGCTATCGCCCCGTCGTAATCGAGTTCTTCCAAGCGATCACTACCGCGGTTGTTATAATCAACAGCCGTAGTCGGAGCGGTCTGCGCATAGACAGCCATGCCCGTCAGAAGGAGCACCAGAAGTATCGAAAAAGAGAAGCGGCGCATAGTTGCCTCCATAATTTTGAACTACTGTTCAGGAAACCAGGTGATGCATCAAATAGGCGTGGCGCGTATTTAACGTTCTGTATTTCCCCTACGACTATTCCGTCAAAAGTGATGGATGCCAATAGTACTGAGTAACGCTCGCGCACAGTTAAGGCGTCGGCTTGGCCGTACGCCCGTGTTTGATGTTGTTAACCCTCGCCCGTAAGCGTCGTTGTGACGCTCGCGGACTCGGCTGAGCTGCGCGGGCCTGTTTGAGCCAATTGCCATGTTGTTCCACCCAAGTTTTCAGGCTGCTATCAAGCTGGAGGGCGATGTCAAAGTCTTTCTGTGCTTCCGCATCTTTGCGTTGTTGTAATTTTACGAATCCCCTGTACACATACACACCAGCGTTCTTTGGATCGAGCTCAATGGCTTTCGTGTAATCAGCTGTTGCGCCGTCGTAGTCGCCTTTGGCACGTCGCGCAACGCCGCGATTGATATATGCCAGATCAGACTGAGGATTAAGCTCAATGGCTTTAGAGTAATCGACTATCGACCCGTCATGGTCGTCTTTCCGGTCTCGCGCAATGCCGCGGTATATATATGCCTCAGCAAGCTGAGGTTTAAGCTCGATGGCTTTCGTGAAATCCCCTATCGCCCCGTCGTGGTCGCCTTTGTTAACTCGCGCACGGCCACGGTTCTGATATGACAGAGCATACTGAGGGTCAAGCTCGATGGCCTTCGTAAAATCCGCTATTGCACCGTCATAATCGAGTTTTTCACTTCGGTCGATACCGCGATTGAAATAATCAACAGCCAACGTCGGAGCGGTCTGAGGTCTGGCCGTGCGGGCCTTTTTGATCTCGATAACGGTTTTTTCCACCATAGCTTTCAAGCTGCTATCAATCTTGAGGGCGACGTCGATGTCCTGCTGTGCTTCCCCGTCTTTGCCCTGTTCTAGTTTTACCAACCCCCTGAGCACATATGCATTAGCGAACTGAGGGTTAAGCTCGATGGCTTTCGTGTAGTCGGCTATCGCGGCGCCGCCATCGCCTTTAGCGTATCGCGCTACGCCGCGGTTCAAATATGCCTGAGCGGCCTGCGGGTTAAGCTCGATGACTTTCGTATAATCTGCGATCGCCCCGTCGTAGTCGCCTTTCCTCTGTCGCGCAACACCGCGGTTGATGTATCCGTCAGCATCCTTAGGGTTAATCTCAATATCTTTGGTGTGATCGGCTATTGCCCCGTCGTGGTCGCCTTTAGATTCACGCGCAACGCCGCGGTTGTAATATGCCAGAGCATACTGAGGATTTAGCTCGATCGCCCTTGTGTAGTCGGCTATTGCCCCGTCGGAGTCGCCTTTAACACTTCGTGCAACGCCACGATGATAGTAGGCCTCAGCCTCGTTAGGGTTAAGAGCGATGGCCTTCGTGAAGTCAACAATCGCCCCGTCGGAGTCGCCTTTAACACTTCGTGCATAGGCACGGCTGAAATATGCCCTGTTATTACCAGGGTTAATCTCAAGAGCTTTAGTGTAGTCGGCTATAGCACTGTCATAGTCACCTTTATTGGCTCGTGCAAGGCCGCGGTCGAAATATGCTGCCTCGGATCGAGAATCAAGCTCGATGGCTTTCGTGTAATCGGCTATGGCTCCGTCATTGTCATTCTTTTCCAGTAGTTCATTGCCGCGGTTGATATAGGTAGTAGGGTCCTGAAGCTTTAGGACCTCTTGGAACTTACGAAAATCAGCATGAAAGCCCTCCATATCGCCTTTAGCCTGTCGCGCCTGAGCGCGGTTGTGATATGCAAGTGCGTACTGAGGGTCAAGCTCAATAGCTTTTGTGTAATCCGCTATTGCCCCATCAATATCGCGGTCAAGGTAGAGTCGCTTATCGCCACGGCTAGAGTACTCCGCAGCCGAACTCGGAGCGGTCTGCGCGTAGGCCGCCATGCCCGTCAGAAGGAGCACGAGAAGTATCGAAAAAGAAAAGCGACGCATAGTTGTCTCCGTAGTTGTGAAGTGCTGTTTTGTGAAAGCGGGTGATGTATAACCAGGCGTGGCAGGGTATTTCTACTCCGATTCTATGCGCGTTTTCCGGCGCGCGTTGGGCCGCCTAATTCTTTGCTATCTCTTTCGCGTTAAAAACTCTTGTCGGTGAGCTATGGACTTCAGGTGGTCTAGGTAAATTCCAGAGAAGCTGGGAAGGGAGTAAGCTCGTGCTCGATTCAGGTGAACTCTATCACACCCGACATTACTTACCTATCCTCGCTGGCAGATCCGGCGTTGCCAAAGTAAGGGTCAGAGTCCGTGAATTGCTGTCGCGCTATGATTGATTTGATTTCGATTCCGGCAAATCGATTTTCGGCCCGAAAAGCAGGTTGAGAGGAGACGCGGTGAATTGTTTGAAGGAAATCCCGAAAGATATGGTAGGCGCGTGGGGATTTGAACCCCAGACCCCTACCGTGTCAAGGTAGTGCTCTACCCCTGAGCTACGCGCCTGGAACTATCAGCCAACTCCTTGAAAGACCTAATGAAACGGGATGAAACGAGGCCCGAAAGTAACAAAGCGCCCAACGGGTGTCAAGCGAGGTTAGATCCAGGGAGGTGTTTGTTTCGTCTATCGAAAATATCCCTTAGCTTTTTATAAAACCTAACTCTTTGCCGCAGCTTCCTCCCACTGGTTGTAAAGAACTGCGAGACGAGCCTCTGTTTGCCGGTAGTCCTCGTCGAGCTTGATTAGCTCGGTGGCATCGCGCGCCACCTCGGGCAGGGACATCTGCTCGGATATCTCGCGCAACTTCTTTTCAGCTTTCGCGATTTCAGCCTCCAACAGGGCTGGTGTAGCCGTTTCGCTCTTATTTTTCTTGATGACTTTGATCCCGGGCGGTTTGGTGGCTGAGGCCGACTTCCCTTTTCCACCCGGTTTCTGTTTTGGTCCGGATTTGGATTGATCTAAGGCCGGTTGAGGCACCGAAGCAGCATTGTTAGAACCAGTATCCTGCTTCTCAAGCCCGGGAAGATTACTAACTGACCTGCCTGACGCCTTCCAATCATGATACTCGGTATAGTCGCCGTCGTAGTGTTCGGCGAGCCCTGCACCATCGAGCGCCAAAATTTGAGTCGCGATGCGATCGAGGAAGTAACGGTCATGGCTAATCGTCAGTATGGTTCCCTCATAAGCATCGAGAGCTTCTTCCAGGGCTTCGCGCGAGGGTATGTCGAGATGGTTGGTTGGCTCATCGAGCACCAGCACGTTCACACGCGAGTAGATCAACTTGGCGAGCGCGAGTCGTCCCTTCTCGCCACCTGACAAATCGCGGACATGCTTGTAAACGTCATCGCCTCTGAAGAGGAACTTAGCGAGGAACGATCGCAGCTCGCCGGCGGTTGCTCCCGGCGACGCAACTCTTCTCAACTCCATGATGATTTCGTTCCTATCATCGAGGTCGTCAAGCTGCTGCGCGTAGTAGCCAACCTCCACTTTCGTGCCCCAGCGAATTTCACCGGCAAGCGGCGGAATCTTCTTTAGAATCGTTTTTAAGAAAGTAGTCTTGCCTGATCCGTTCGGCCCGATGATCCCGAGACATTCGCCTCGCCGCAGGACAAACGAGATATCGCGCGCCAACACCTGCGCGGAATAACCAATGGTCGCCCGATCCACAGTCAGGACATGGTTTCCAGCGCGCTCGATTGCTTTGAGGCGAAAGTCACCTGAAGACTGATCCGGCCGGACAGCGTCGATGCGCTCGAGCTTGGCCAGCAGAGTACGCCGCGATTTAGCCTGTTTAGTTTTCTGCCCGGCGAGATTGCGACGGATAAACTCCTCGGTCTTGGCGATCATCTGCTGCTGATTGTCGTAGGCGCGCTGCTGCGCCTCGCGACGCTCTTCGCGTTCGACAAGGTAATCGGAATAGTTTCCCGTATAGCTCGCCGCGCGGCCGTTTTCCAGCTCGATTATGCGCCGGCAACAGCGATCGAGAAAATATCGATCGTGGCTAATGATTACAAAAGCCGATTGGTAGGCGAGCAGAAATTCTTCGAGCCATTCAACCGCAGCGACGTCAAGATGGTTTGTCGGCTCGTCGAGCAACAGCACGTCGGGCTCGGCCAGCAGAAGACGAACCAATCCAAGCCTGTTTTGTTGCCCGCCTGACAGCTTTTCAGTTTCCAGGGCCCAGGTCTCGCGTTCGAAACCCAGCCCCTGCAAAATCGCTTCGGCCTTCGCGGTATATTCAAATCCGCCTTCTCTTTCGAACTGATGCTGCAAATCGCTGTAGCGTTCCAGAATTTGCTCAAGATCGTCTACCGCCTCGCCCATGCGATGCTCCAATTCATGCATTTCATGCTCGATCTGCTGAAGATGCCCAAACGCGGCCAGCGCAGACTCGTGGACGGTGGCCCCCGATTCAAAGTGGATGTGTTGGGCCAACAAACCGAGCCGCATGCCACGGGCCCGGATGACGTCGCCTCGATCGGGTGGTTCTTCGTTATTGATCAGGCGAAAGATCGTCGTTTTACCAGAACCGTTCCGGCCCACCAGCCCCACATGCTCGCCCGGATTTATTTGCAGCGAGACGCCGCGCAAGACGTCCTGCGTGCCATATGACTTATGTACCTCTGAGAGACGAAACAACATTTTTCCGCGCCGCAATTAGGAAAACTTCTTGTAATTCATAAGGGAAAGCGATGACAAATTCAGCGCCTCCCAAAAAAAGCGGGTGCGGAGCTTATTAAGCCTCCCACACCCGCGCAAACCTCCTAACCGAACTAACACTCATGCAGTTCAGAGTTCAAACTTCAGTTTGTCTTCCGCGCCAGCAGCTAAAGCTTGGACTCTGAACTACTTGAAAGCTTGCAAAACTCAAGCAACTTAGGGCTTCGTTGAAGTTGTGGCCTTCGGACTGGCCGCCGCCACGGGCGAAGATGTTGCCGCGGGAGCGGTCGTCTGCGGGTTCGTGGTCGCGATGCTGGCGGCCGGCGCTGCAACAGCACCGGATGCCGCGGGCCTAAGCCCCAGATTGCTTGGGTTGTTTAGCATGGTGCTCGCAAGGTTGTTATTGACCTTCGCCTCGTTCATGGCGACCTCAAGCAGCGCCGCGTTGAGGATCTGCTTGCGCTGGTTCAGTAAGCCATCAGTGATCTGCTGCCGCACATTAGGACTTTTGGTCTCCAATGTAAGGTTTTCTGTCTGCAGCTGCTTTCGAGTCAACTTGAAAATGTACCAATGTCCATTACTGAATCGCACCGGCTGCGTATATTCACCGATCTGCATTGGGCCCAGAAACTGGGCAATCAGTTCTGCCGGAAAACCGTTCTGCTTAAGCTCCTCCTCAGCAGCATAGCCAATGTCGCCACCATTAACATTACTGTTGGGATCCTCGCTTTCTTCCCGCGCGATAGTGGCGAAGTCACCATTGCTTTTTAGTCTTTGGTAAAGGCGGTCGATCTTTTGTTTCGCTTCGAGTTCGCCTTTCGCGTCGTTTTGAAGATTGTTATCTGCTGGATCGACCACAATCGCGGCCAGACCGGCGCCGCGCTTGTCCACGAATTGCTGCTTGTTGTTAACGTAATAGTCCTCGACCTCTTTATCGCTGATTGTGATCTTGCCGGTCACCTTGTCTTGCAAACGTTGAATGGCAATCTTTTTGCGCGCTTCGTCACGAACCGCCTCTAACGTCTGACCCTGATCTTTCACCCACTTCTGAAATTCCTCTTCCGTCATGTTTGCCTGTTGTTTTTGCTTGTTGACTTCCTGGGTGATCTCCTCCTCGGAGGGAACCAGCTTTTCCTTCTCAGCGCGCTGAAACATGACCTCTTTCTGAATCAAGCCATTCAACACCTGGAGCCGCGCCTGCGCGAGCTGAAGCGGCGACATCTGCGCCTGCTGCCCGCCGGTCTGCTGACTGATAATGTAGTCAACCTCTTTCAACATGATCGACTTACCATTAACAGTGGCTGCGATGTCGCTGGTGGTGCCTGTTCCAGAGCCCGCTCCACACGCAGTAAACACGACTGCGGCGGGCGCCAGCAGCGCAAACGTAATAAGTAACTTCGAGATTTTGTGCACTTAGATTGTTGCTCCTTTAGAAATTGCTCGCTAATAGCCGGGTTGGGCACTGATGCAGTTTAGAGTGCTGACCCTTAGGACAATGTGCAGTCCCATGACGTCAGTACCACCTCGCGGGCAAACTGCATCAATACTGCCAGGTCGTGTCTGCTTGACGATCTGGAAAACCGTTTGTTATAAATTGCGTTTCAATTATTGCCTCTTACTCAGTCCCTATGAGCCCGCGGCAATCATTCAAGCTCTGGAGGTATCATAAATAATGGCTAAACGTTGCGAAGTCTGTGGTAAAGGCCCTCAGTTTGGAAATAATGTTTCCCACGCAAACAATCGAACGCCGCGGCGATTTAATCCCAATTTGCAATCCATTCGAGTGCAACTGCCACAAGGCGGCGCCCAACGAATGAAAGTCTGTACGAGTTGCATTAAAGCCGGAAAAATCGCAAAAGCCGCTTAGTTTTCTTCCTTCTACCAAATGAGCCGGTGCTGGGTGTTTGTCGACCCGTAGCACCGGTTTTTCGTTGCCACGTCGTTTAAGAGGCCAGCGCAATTGCGTCAATCTCTACTCTGGCATCGCGCGGTAATCGCGCCGCCTGGACCGTTGCCCGAGCAGGCGGCTCTTCTTTAAAAAACCTTTCGTAAACTTCATTCATTGCCCCAAATTCCTGCATATCAAGCAAGAACACTGTGGTTTTGACCACACGATTGAGGTCACTACCGGCCGCCTCAAGCACCGCGGCCAGATTTCTTAATACCTGCTCAGTTTGCTCCTGAATCCCCCCCGGTACAAATTGCCCGGTTTGTGGATCGGTCGGAATCTGACCTGACGCGAATACCAGCCCATTGGTCTTAACCGCCTGGGAATAGGGTCCAATTGCCTGGGGGGCATGGGATGTTTGGATGATCTCCTTCACAGTAATGATTGCCTCATTTTTTGGTTGCGCAAACAAAGGCGGGATTGTACCAGAAACGTTCAGACAAGGGCAAAGACGCTGGAATGGGGTTGTTCAGTTTGCAGGTGGGCGAGATGGATTGAGCTATTACGGCCGTCACCGAGATCATTGTCCTGCAGTGAACTTTAGAAACAACCGCCTCACACTACAGAACCGAGCGCGGTAGCGCCGGATGCTAGAGGCTACTTTGGCGATAGGCCTAGCCTAATTGGCTTTACATTGAAGTAGCCTCTAGCATCCGGCGCTACCGCGCTCGGTTCTGTAGTGATTGTTTCCTGCTTGAGTTTCCCGCCATTCACTGCATCGTGCTCTTCACTTCTCAAACTGAACCAATAGCCGGAATTGGGTAGTGTCTTAGGAACAACATTTCGCTCCTCTGGAGCTTTTGTCTTTGGGGGACATTCCGTACCTATAAACATTCGCCTCCTCCGGAGCTGGAGCGTTTGGTTGCCGCCAAGCTGCGCTGTTCTGATGAAGCTGCTTTCGTGAGTGAGAAATGGGCTATTACACTGCGCCCTGCATTCGCTCTACATCCAAAACGCCAGGAACACCCTTAATAGAGTTGATCACTTTATCCAGGTGCTTCACGTCAAACACCTCCACCGTCACCTCGACATGTCCCTTCTCGTCTGAACCTACAGAAGCGCGCGCGTCGCGAATTCCAGTTTTCATATCGGAAATTGCGCCAGTGATGCCGGCTATCATGCCGGTGCGATTCTCTGTTACGGCCAGCAACTTAACCGCGTAAGCCGTCTTCTCAGGCCGGCCGGCCCACTCGACTTCAACAATCCGCTCCCGGTTAATCATTAGCGAGGCCACGTTTTTACAACGCTTCTCGTGAACGGCCACGCCTTTTCCGCGGGTGACATAACCAACAATCTCTTCGCCATGAAGCGGATTGCAGCAACGTGCGCGCGTGACCATCAGATCGTCTACGCCGCGCACCACGATGGAATCATCACCCAGGCGAATAAGCCGTTTGACCGCGCGAACACCGCTGCGCAACCGCGACTCTTTTTGCTTGTCGAGATGCTCAAACTGCTCGGCGCCGAGATACTTTGCGATAACATTGCGGGGAATCAGCTTGCCGTAGCCGATGCCGGCGAGGAGATCTTCCACCCGTCCATAACCGTACTCGCCGGCGACGCGTTTCATTTCATTATCGCTGTCGCCAAACAGTTTCTTTGCCGAAAGTTGAAATCTCGCCGCCTCCTTCTCGAATAGTTTGCGGCCAATGTCTATCGACTCGGCTCGCTGTTGCTCGGCTACCCAGTGGCGCACTCTGTTTCTGGCCCGGGACGTTACGATGAAGTTGAGCCAGTCGCGTGAAGGGTGGGAGTTCGCTGAAGTCAGAATCTCAACCACGTCGCCGTTTTGTATCTGGTTCCGTAGCGGGACGATTCGACCGTTGATCCGTGCCCCGGTACAGGTGTTTCCCACTTCGGAGTGGATCATGTAGGCAAAGTCAACGGGAGTTGCGCCCCGAGGTAACTGAATGACCTTTCCCATCGGCGTAAAGGCGTATACGTCCTTGGGATAGAGGTCCAACTTCAAAGAATCCAGAAAGTCGCGCGAGTCTTTAACTTCCTGCGTCCATTCCACCAGGGAACGCAGCGCCTGAAACGCATTGTCATCGTCTCGCGCGCCGCGTTTACCTTCCTTGTATTTCCAGTGTGCGGCGACGCCTTCCTCAGCAATCTGGTGCATGTCCTCGGTGCGAATTTGCACCTCGAATGACTGCGCATCCGCACCGATCACGGATGTATGAAGCGACTGGTAGAGATTGTCTCTAGGCGTAGCGATCCAATCCTTTATGCGACCGGGCACCGGCCGCCAGGTGTTATGAATAACGCCCAGAGCCGCGTAACAATGACGGACTTCGTTTGGGGTGATCACACGCGCCGCAACCAGGTCATAAACTTGATCAAGCTCGATCTTCTGACTCTTAAGTTTTTTCCAAATGGAGTAAAGCCGCTTTACCCTGCCCTCAACCCGCACGAAAGGAACTTCAGCTTCAGTCATCTTCGCTTCAATTCGTTCGGTAACTCCGCTAAGAAAAGCTTCATTCTCTGCCCGGCGTTTTTCAAGCTGTTCCGCCAGCTCACGGTAATCCTCAGGATGAAGATGGCGAAACGCGAGATCTTCAAGTTCGCCACGGAGTTTGCCCATGCCAAGGCGGTGCGCGATGGGAGCGAAGATTTCCATCGTCTCTTCGGCGATGCGTTTTCGCTTTTCCGGACTAAGGTATTGAAGAGTACGCATGTTGTGCAGGCGGTCAGCCAACTTCACGAGGACGATTCTTACGTCGTCAACCATCGCCAGCAGCATCTTGCGTACGTTTTCTGCCTGTTGTTCTTCCCGAGATATATTGCTGATTTGCGCGATCTTTGTGAGGCCGTCGACGAGATGAGCGATTTCTTCCCCAAAATAGGTGCGTATGGTATCGAGGTCGACGAGGGTATCCTCAACCACATCATGAAGCAGACCGGTGGCAACCGACACTTCATCCAGCTTCATATTGGCGAGGATGTTTGCCACCTCGAGCGGGTGAACCAGGTAAGACTCACCTGAGGCGCGCTTCTGGCCCTTATGTTCTCTGGCGGAAAATAAGTAAGCGCGCCGCAACAGATCGAGATTCGCTTGCGGGTGATTACGCGCCACGTTCTCGACAATTTCTTCAATGCGAATCATTTATTTGTAATCACTCAGTCTGTTTCGGGCTGGAAACGACGAGCGGGTAATGTCGAGTATAACAAAAAGGTGATGCCCGACCCGAAAGTCGAGCATCACCAAAGCAGCGCAACGATGCGAACTCTCTTATTTTTTCCCCGCAGCGGCTGCCTTCTTAGCTTCCTCTTCTTCCTTCTTCTTTTGATTTGCTGCGCTTAGGGTACTGGTCCGTTTCTGAGCCTCTTCTCGCTGTTTGTCCAGCTGAGCCTTCTGATCCATCTTGCCGTCCATTTCAGCGAGTTTTGACGCCTCTATCAGCAGATTGGTCTTATAGGACCAGGCGGCTTCGCTGTTTGGATCCAGTTTAATGGCATTTTCAATCTCTTCGAGCCCGCGTTTTACACATGCTTGCGCCGTATCGAAATCTTTTTGCTGTTGGGGCTTTTTATAGGAAACTGTAGCTCGATTGCCGGCCGCGATGGTGGTCGACTTGTTAGTTGGAAGTTCCGTAATTTTGAACGAGCAGTCCCAATCCTTACTTGCCAAAATGGTGTAAGCCTCGGCGCGTTTTTCATTCTCTACGCTTGAATCATTCGCGCGCAAAGAGAGCCAGGCGCGCAATTTCTCGTCGTCTTTTATTGCTCCATAAAGGTAAGCAATAGCCTTGAAGGCTTCATCGTTCTTTGGATCTTTTTCGAGTATCTTTTGGTATGCCTGAATTGCCTCGTTGGCTTTCGCCATGTTTTCGGGAGACTGGACCCCAGGACGAAACTGCGCGTGGATGGTGCGCGCGATGAATAGAGGCGCGCTTTTGCTGTCAGGATCAAGTTCGAGGGCCCGGCGTGAATGTTGCTCGGCCTCATCAAAATGCCCTTCGTGATAAGCGCGGGCGGCCTCATTCAACTCATTCTTGGCCCGGATTCGATTTATCAATCCACAACCAGAG
>DASXQM010000172.1:0-39770 GCA_036507195.1 Pyrinomonadaceae bacterium
CAAGCTGGAAGAACACGACTTGACGGGCGACACTCTGCTACACCGCGTCGAGCCACGCGACGTAGTCGAAATCGGCATCTTCACGGTGGAGTTCATTCGCGTTTCCCATTCCCTAATCGATTGCTTTTCGCTGGCTATCAAAACCCCGGTAGGCACAATCATTCACACGGGTGATTATAAGGTTGACGAGACTCCCGTGATCGGCGAGCCGATTGACCTGCGCTCGTTTAGACGTTACGGCCAGGAGGGCGTGCTGGCGTTGCTGTCAGATTCCACAAATGCGACTGTTCCGGGCCGCACACCATCTGAGCGCGCCGTTATTCCAGCCTTCGAGGAAATCTTTAGCGAAGCGCGCGGGCGCATTATAGTCGCGGCCTTTGCCTCGTCAATTCATCGCCTTCAGATCGTGCTGGATATAGCTCAGCAATTCAACCGTAAACTCTGCGTGCTCGGCCGCTCGATGCAGAAGAACGTCGAGATTGCCGATCGTCTGGGTTACCTCGACATTCCCGACGGTCTGCTTATCCCGCTTAACGAAGCAAAGCAGAGGCGCAATCACGAGATTGTATTTCTCGTGACCGGTTCACAAGGCGAAGCACGCGCGGCGCTTTCGCAGATGGCGTCGCAAAGCTACAAAGGACTAATGATTGACGAGGGTGATACGGTGGTGCTTTCGGCGCGCATTATCCCCGGGAACGAGCGCGTGATTTCGCGAATGATCGGGATGATCTACAAGCGCGGCGCGAACATCATCGAAGAGAAGCGGCGGTTAGTGCACGTAAGCGGACACGCATCGCAGGAAGACATTCGCATTATGACCGAAGCCGTGCGGCCCAAGTTTGTCGTGCCGATACATGGCGAGTACCGCATGCTGTTTCGCCACAAGGAGTTTGTGAAGAACCATCTTGGCTACGCTGAAGAGAACATCATTTTGATCGAAAACGGCGACGTGCTCGAGCTTGATGGCGAACGTGCGGCGGTGGTTGAAAAGCGTGAGGTCCCCCGCACATTCATTGATGATAGTGGGTTTGAAGAGATAACCAGCGAAACTGTCCGCCAGCGCCGGCAAATGGCCTACGACGGGATGGTTACTCTGATCGTCACTGTTGATGCAGAAACAGGCGAAGTTCAGGGCGAGCCGGAGATTGTCGCCCGCGGCGTGCGTGGGTTTGATTCGTCCAACGGTTTGTTGAAGGATGCGCGGCGCATTGTTGCTGCCTCCATCGCCGGCGCATCGCGCCAAACACTTCAGGACGAGAGTCTGCTGAAAGAGCACGTACGCGTAGAACTGAAGCGATTCATCCAGAAACTTACCGGAGCAAGGCCGGTGATCATGCCGGTGGTCCTTCAAGTATAGTTTCGAGTTTCGGGTTTCGAGTTTCGAGTTCAAAACGTAAGTCGGCTCTGTCAAACCAAAGCTAGTCTAAACTTTGAACTCGAAACCCGGAACTCGAAACTTAAGGCTTTCGATGAATTACTGGACCAATAGAGTGGTAATGATCACCGGCGCCTCGTCTGGTATCGGGCGCGGGCTGGCGGTTCAGATTGGACGTCGCGGCGCGAAGTTGGGATTGGTTGCAAGGCGAGTCGAGCTTATTGACGAGGTGGTTCAGGAGATTGAAGCTGCCGGCGGAGAAGCGGTGGCCCTCCCGGCTGACGTGCAGGACGTGGATTCCATCTCGGCGGCGGCGGATAAGTTACGCGCCAGCCTTGGCCCGATCGATGTACTTATCGCCAATGCCGGCATCGGACCGACCAGAGATGCCGCGGACTTCAGCGCTGAGGAAGTCTCCGATGTCCTCAACGTGAACGTCATCGGGGCGTCTAACAGCGTGGCGACTGTCATTCCTGAGATGGTTGCGCGGGGAAGCGGCCAGCTGGTAGCGATATCGAGTTTGGCCGCTTACCGCGGTTTGCCAAGATCGGCTGCCTACTGCGCCAGCAAAGCTGCGGTTTCCGCGTTCTTCGAGAGCCTGCGTTTGGACCTGGAGCCGAGAGGAATCGACGTCACGATCATCCATCCTGGTTTTATCAAGACTCCGCTAACAAAGGGCCGAGATGTGCAGATGCCGTATTTGATGGAACTGGACGACGCGGTGGGAAAGATGGTGCGGGCAATTGAGAAACGGCGGAAACGGTATTCCTTTCCCTGGCAGCTCGCGACCATTGTGCGGGCGGGCATGCTGATGCCGATTTGGATGTACGACAGGATTTCACGTGCGAATTCGTTCAGGGAATAAAACGGTTTTAGGTCTTTGGCCGTTGGCCTTTGAATGGAATTCACGCTTAAGCTTTTAGTTTCAACTTTGAAGTGACGAGCAAAGACCTAAGACCGCAAAGTTCAAAGTTCACAGTTCAGAGCAGCGCGACTGACATTTCATGACCGTTTTGCAAGCCATCATCCTGGGCATTGTCCAGGGATTAACCGAATTCATTCCCGTTAGCTCCACCGCACATCTCGTCTTCGCGTCACGCTTAGTTGGTCTTTACAACGGCGTAGAAGCTACGCTTAAAGCTGAGCAGACGACGGCCACCATCGCTGTCATTCAGCTTGGTACCCTGTTGGCGGTCCTCGTTTATTTTGCGCGAGACATCATCCAAATCACGAGAGCGTTTGTGCGCGACCACCTGGCGTTGCTGGCTGGTAAACGAGCTCCGGGGCATCTGCCAGGCTATGGCGTGCAAGACTCGGCTCTAAACGCTAGGCTGGGACTTTCGCAGGAAGCCTGGCTGGGGTGGCTCGTCATTATCGGTTCCATTCCCGTGGCCGTGGTCGGATTATTATTCAAACATCAAATCGAAGGAACCTTCACGAAAAATCTTTGGATAATTGCGACGATGATGATTGTGGTGGCGATTCTGCTGGCTCTGGCCGAAATGGTAGGTAAGCGAAACCGGTCCCTGCCGGATCTGAAAATCGGTGACGCGCTGGCAGTTGGAACTGCGCAGGTGTTGGCTTTGATTCCGGGCTCGAGCCGGTCAGGCTCTACCATCATGGCCGGGCTACTTACAGGTCAAACCCGGGAGACGGCGGCGAGATTTTCATTTTTGCTTTCAATTCCGGCAATCGCCGCCAGCGGACTTCTTGAACTTAAGGAAGCGATCCACAAACTGCCAGACGGCAGTTACTTGCCTCTGATTGTGGCGACAATCGTCTCAGGCGTAGTTGGATACGCCTCGATTTGGTTTCTGCTGCGATTCCTGCGAACCCACTCTACGGGAGTCTTTATCGTATACCGGTTGGCAGTTGGTTCGGCCATCATCCTCGCTCTGCTTGGCGGTTACCTCTCGGCTAGCGCAAGCTGAGGCTGTGCGCCTCTTCGCGGTAGTGGGTCAGGTTGCGGGCCAAGAGTAGTGCCAAACTGAATGATAGGACGCGTTTATCCGCGCAATATATAGAACCGAGTAGCGCGGTAGCGACCGGGTCCAGTACCAATAAGCTCATTTCTAATGGTCACGGACCAGGTCGCTACAGCTCCCCGCATTTGTCGACCCACGATGCCAGACTCTTGCTTACGCTCCTTTACCTTCAGCAGGAAGCGAGTTGCAGCGCCAAACAAATACAGAACCAGGAGCGGTAGCGACGGGGTTCGGTAACAATAAGCTCATTTCTAATGGTCACGGACCAGGTCGCTACTGCTCCCGTTCCGTATTTGTCGACCCAGGATGCCAGACTCTTGCTTGCGCTCCTTTATCTTCAGCAGGAAGCGAGCTGCAGCGCCAAACAAATACAGAACCGAGCGCGGGAGCGCCGGATGTTAGCGTCAACGGCTCTCCTATCACCCAGGTTGACTGTGGCATCCGGCGCTACCGCGTTCGTCGGTTCTGTAACCATTCCTACACTGAGAAGAAAACCCTTAGCCAAAATGAGCGCAGAGAAGTCGCAAAGAACCGCCAAGACGGCTAGGTGATTCCCTGGAAGCCGGACGCACTGTTTCCAGAATCAAATCGCTAACAAAAACCCTCAGGTTCAGGTAAACTACCTCTGCCCCTCTTCCTCCCTAACCCCCGAAGTGCAGGGTCATCTCATCAATGCAAAAAAGGTGGTAAGTGTTTTATGACTGAAAGAGACCGCCGAGGCGCAACTGCGCCCTCCCAACGCCCACGCAGTCCGCGGGTTCCGGTAGAGTTTGCGCTGGCCGTGGCAGGAAAAACCCCCAGCGGCGAGTCGTTCAATGTCCAGGCCCAGGCAATTAAGATAAGCCGAGCTGGAGCCACGATTTTGTTGGACGCCGATGTGGCGCTGGGATCTATTGTGAAGCTAACACCACCATTTGGGCGGGAGCTTGATGCGGAAGTCAATGGAGTCTGGACCGACCCAATTGATGGTCGCCGGCGAATTGGTGTTAAACTAATCGACGAAGACGGCTGGTTTGCTGAATAGATGTCTGCGGAATAAGCTTGCTGAGTAACTCGAGCGATTGATGAACCTCACATGAGCACCAAACGTTGGATTGTGCGGGGACAAGACACTCAGCGTGTCGCCTCGCTCGCTCGCGTTCTGGCTGTCTCTCCTACTGTGGCAGCTCTCCTCATTTCGCGCGGCTGCGGCGATGAGCAGTCCGCCAGAAGTTTTCTTAAACCTTCCTACGATCAGCTGCACAATCCCTACCTCATGCTTGGTATGAGCGACGCTGTGCCTCGTCTGCAGAGGGCGATCGACTCTGGTGAGCCCATACTGGTCTATGGTGACTATGATGTGGATGGCACTACGGGCACGGCAGTCCTGCTTCGCGCTTTGAACTTGTTGGGCGCACGCACCGGATTTCACGTCCCGCATCGTTTCACTGAAGGCTATGGCATTCAGCGGGCCGCACTGCAAAAGGCCGCCGCCGAAGGGTATAAACTGGCCATCAGTGTTGACTGTGGCATACGCGCACACGAACCGCTTTATTGGGCGCGCGATAATGGCCTCGATGTAATCGTGACCGATCACCATCTTCCCGACGATAGTGAAGGCGGTGAAGGCGTTCCACCCGCCTACGCCGTTCTAAATCCAAACCAGCGCGGTTGCAATTATCCCGATAAGAACCTTGCCGGCGTTGGTGTCGCCTTCAAGCTCGTTGACGCCTTGTTTCAAGAGCACGGCCGGGAATCGCAAGTGAACGCCTTCCTGAAAATTGTCGCGATTGGTACCGTGGCCGATGTGGCGAAGTTAATCGGCGAAAACCGCACCATTGTCGCCCTTGGTTTGCACGATTTGCCCAAAGCAACTAATCCTGGGCTGCGTGCGTTGATGGAGGTGGCGGGCTGTGGGGATGGCGCTGGATTGACAGCCTATGATATCGGGTTTCGTCTGGGACCTAGAATCAACGCCGCAGGCAGAATGGATGCCGCACGCGCCGTGGTGGAACTTTTCAGCACCAGAGACAACGACGAGGCGCGGCGACTCGCTTCGCAGCTCGACGCTCGTAACCAGGAACGAAAGCAGGTCCAGCAGCAGATAATTGAGCTGGCAGTTGCCGAATTGGACAGCGCGAAAACCGAGCCAGCCAACTCCTACGTGGCTGTAATCGCCGGAGACGGGTGGCACCGGGGAGTGATAGGTATTGCCGCATCGAAGATTGCTGAACGCATCAATCGTCCCTGTGTGGTGCTTTCAATTGATGGTGAAGTGGCGCATGGCTCTGGACGCAGTATCGAGCCTTATCACTTACTCAATGGCCTAACGTCCTGCTCCGATCTGTTCGAAAAATTCGGTGGCCATTCGCATGCGGCAGGAATCACTATTAAGCCGGACCGTATTCCGGAGCTTCGCCGCCGGCTAAACGAACATGCGGCATCTTGTCTGACCGCTGAGGACTTGCAGCCGTGCGTCTATATAGATGCGGAGTTGCCAACCCAGGAAATTACCTTTGACCTGGTCGGTGAATTACAAGCGTTGGAGCCTTATGGGGCCGGTAATTCGCGTCCGGTGTTTTTAGCTCGCAACTTGTGCATCGTCTCCGAACCACGTTTAATTGGACAACGGCATCTGAAGATGTGCGTGGCTGGACCGGAGGGTCGGCCACTCGAGACAATTTGGTGGCACGGTGCGGAGCAAATGACTACCGTCAAAAACGGCGGAGAGATGGCTTATACGATTGAAACAAGTAACTGGACTGGCGAAACGTTTTTGCAGTTGTCGGTACAGGATATGCGAGCCGGTCGGGCGTCAGTCGGCCGTGGACCAATGACGACTGACTAACTACTGACCACGGACAACTGAGCACCAACTAGTTATGCAAGAGATCTCGAAAAAGAGAGCTATCGCAATCGGGTGGCGCGCGCGCGCGCCGCTGGTTGCGCGTGCCGGAGCCTTGTTGGTACTTGTCGCCGCTATCATCTTCGTAGCAGTCTCCTATTATCGTCTGAGAAATAACGTCCCCTTCCGGCTCAAGTCGGAGACTCCCGAACTCTCCAAAGAGATCACGGGAATCGTTGAAGGGTACGAGCAACGGCTAATGAAGGGCGATCGCTTGTACCTATGGTTGAGGGCGGCGCGCGACATTACTTTTACAGATGATCATCATGAACTCGAGCAGGTTAATCTCGCCGTTTACCCTCCCGTAGGGGACAAGCCGGATCAGATTTCGGCAAACAAGGCGATCTGGGATCCGAAACAGTCTGTTATTACGTTTCTCGGAAGCGTGAGGGTCGAAACCAGGGACGCCTTGAAAGTTAACACCGAATTGCTCGCTTACGATCGGAATAATGAAATCGCGCAAACAGACGCGCCGATTTCTTTCGATCGCGAAAATGTTTCCGGCCACTCTACCGGCGCGGTTGTTTTCGCCAAAAGTAAGAAACTGGATTTGAAAAAGGACGTTGAAATCACTGTCGCGCCGGAAGTGTTGAACGACGCCAAAGCTAAACCTGCTTCAGCTCGCTCGCGACCAGTGACAATTCGTTCTTCGCAGGCTTCGTTTGAGCAGGAGACAATGAAGCTCAACTTCGTGGGCGGAGTAACCGCCGAACAGGATCGCGACATAATGAGCGGGGACAATCTCTATGGCACCTTGAACGAGCAAAAGCACCTGCAAAAGCTGGAGGTCAGGGGTAATTCTTATCTGCGCTCAATGGAGGAAGGGAGATCCGCGGAGGTTCATTCCGCCGACATGGACTTCTTCCTGGACAAAGATCAGCGGCTCGAGCGCGCCGTCGCAATGGGGAATGCAGGTGGTAAAACACTGGACGCTGATTCGGAGTTACAACTGAACGGCGCGAATTTGATAGAAGTCTTGTTCCAGGCCCAGGGCGATCGCAGTCTCCTCAAACAAATGCGCACTGAAGGCCGCTCGGTCGTTAATCTTGCCGCCCCTAAATCAAAAGCAAACGACCCGCGCGCCGCGAATAAGCGTCTCACGGCGGATGCCGTAAAACTTGTTTGGCGCGTAACCGGCCGCGATCTCGACAAAGCCGAAGCCGTCGGTAATGCGGACTTGTTCGTGGAGCCAGTAATCAAGAGCGCCAGGGCCGACCAGAAAACGCTGACTGCCCCACGCATCGATTGCGATTTTTTCGAAACTGGAAACCTCGCTCGCAGCTTTACGGCCACGGGCGGCGCCAAAGTTGTGATCGAACCGGTGCAGAAGGTTGAGGACCGGGGTACTCGCACGCTTACATCGCAGAAGATGACCGCAGTCTTCGCAAAGGATACGCAGGATATTGACCGAATGGATGCGCAGGGCGAAGCAAAGTTTAATGAGGACGACCGCAACGGTGTAGCGTCAAATATATCCTACACCGCTGCCGACAACACTGTACGGCTGCGCGGCGGCGACCCAACCGTTTGGGATTCACGCGCAAGGACCAAGGGCGCTGAGCTTGATTCCGATTTGACCAACAAGGTTTCGTTTAGCCGCGGAAAAACCGCGACAACCTATTACAGCCAGGAACAGACAAACGGCGCCACGCCATTTTCCAAAGTGAAGAGCCCGGTCTACGTCGTCAGCGACAGGGGTGAGTTTCAGAGCGACAGCGGCGTGGCAATCTACACCGGAAATGCACGCGCCTGGCAAGACGACAACTTTGTGCGTGGTGACAAATTGACAATCTATGTGAACGAAAAACGGATGGACGCCAATGGGCACGTGCAGAGCGAGATCTACAACGCGCGCCGCCGTTTGGAGGGAGCCAGCAGCACGGTACCGGTGTTTGCTACGGCGGATTCGATGTCGTATTCGGATACGAATCGCACCTTGCACTACGAAGGCAACGTCGATATTCGCCAGGGGACCGATCGCCTCACGAGCGCCGTGGCTGATGTTTATCTTCTCAAAGACTCGAGCGAGGTTGAGAGGACAGTCGCGCAACGCAACGTGGTTCTGACGCAGCCAAATAGAAAAGGCACCGGCGACTGGATTCAGTATACGAGCGCCGACGAAGTTGCGGTGCTCAAAGGCAATCCGGCCCGAGTTGAAGACGCAGAGAAGGGAAGCACAGAAGGTGGGCGTTTGACCGTCTATATGCGAGACGGTAGAGTGATCGCGGATGACGTGAGAGGTCCCCAATCTCCCGGACGGGTAAAGTCGGTACATAAAATAAAGAAGCAGTAGTTTGCAGGAAAAGCAGCTGGTCTCCCGTGTAGATATCATGAGTATTCAGGCTGAAGGTGTTGAAATCGCCGAGCATCCCAGCAAGGAGTTAGTTGTCGATAGTTCTCGTGCTAGTCGCCAGCCAGCACAGTTCCCTTCAGCCTCCGCCCTCGCAGCGTTTAATCTGGAAAAAAGCTACGGTAAGCGCCGGGTAGTGAATGATGTTAGTCTTCACGTAGAGAAGGGCGAGGTTGTCGGACTGCTGGGCGCAAACGGCGCAGGGAAAACTACCACGTTCTATATGATGGTGGGGCTGGAGCGTCCCGATGCAGGAATAGTCAGCCTCGGCGAACGCGACGTCACTAAGCTGCCAATGTACCTGAGAGCGCGTTTGGGCCTCGGCTATCTGCCGCAGGAACCCTCTATCTTTCGCAAGATGACTGCGGCGCAGAATATTCTGGCCGTGCTCGAGACAATGGGACTGCGCCGGCGCGAGCGCCTCACCCGGCTTGAAGAGCTCCTGGAAGAATTCGGTATTGCCCACGTTCGCAACACCCGCGGGGATGCGCTTTCAGGAGGCGAAAGAAGAAGAACCGAAATTGCACGTGCACTGGCAACTGAACCACAATACATCCTGCTTGACGAACCCTTCGCCGGCATCGATCCCAAGGCTGTAGATGACATTCAAAATGTCATACTTTATTTACGCAATCGTAGCATCGGAATTCTGGTTACCGACCACAATGTTCGGGAAACGTTGGGAGTTACTGACCGGGCCTACATTATGGCCGACGGTCGCATTTTCCGCTCCGGCGTTCCACACGACTTGACCGAAGATGCTGAAGTACGACGGCTTTACCTTGGCGAAAAATTCCGCATGTAATCCGCATATTAAATGCGAAAGCGAAACTGGCGCGCGCAAATATGCTCGAATCGAGTATAATCCCCCTGCGTGCTCAGTCGCGTAAATAACAAATACAAGTGTTCATTTGGCCTGAGAAATGTCTCTTAAACTAACTACCAGCCTCTCTCAACGACTCGTGCTAACGCCGCAGTTGCGCCAGCGCATCGAGATGTTGCAGATGACTACTCTCGAACTGACTGATCTGATTCAGCAGCAGATTCTCGAGAATCCAGTCCTTGAAGAGGTTGTTACCCAGGAAGAGGTCGGTGAGCTCGCGGAAAAGATTCTCGATCACCTGGCCAGCGCTGATCCTGGCGCTGCGCCCGATCAGCCGCAGATGGAAGCATCAGAGCCGGAACTCGGCAGCCCGGCTTCTAACGGATCAGGTGAACTGGAAAACTTATCGTCAGGTGAAAGTGCCGACATTGAGGGACATGAGGGAGTTGCGGATCTGAGTGAAGACTCGATCGGCGACGAGGTGGTCGGCGAGGAAGCGGCGCGCGATGCATTTGAGGAAATCGACTTTGGCCGGGAGTTTCAGGACTATCTGGACCCGGGGTATAAGACTCAGGAAATAGAGTACAAAGAAGATGCGCCTACGTTTGAACAATTTCTGACAAGAGCTCCATCTCTTGCCGATCATCTCGAGTGGCAACTTCACATGAGTCCGATCGAAACAGAGATTTGCGAGGCCGCCATTAGCGTTATCGGAAATCTCGACGCGGACGGCAGGCTTAATGCCACGAATGAAGAGATTGCCGCCATGGGGGGTTGGACGGAGGAGAAGGTTGAACAAGCGAGGCAGGCTGTCCTGCGTCTGGATCCGGTGGGCTGCGGCGCGCGCGATGTCAGAGAATGCTTGCTGGTGCAACTGGACGTGAAGGGTGAAAGCGATCGCCTGGCG
The DNA here is from genome assembly GCA_036507195.1 of Pyrinomonadaceae bacterium. Classification (GTDB taxonomy): domain Bacteria; phylum Acidobacteriota; class Blastocatellia; order Pyrinomonadales; family Pyrinomonadaceae; genus PSRF01. The sequence goes on from DASXQM010000172.1 coordinate 10,325, forward strand.
AGCCGCTTAATAAGCGACCACTTTGCCGACCTGCAGCAACACAAATTGCCGCACCTGGCGAAACAGATCGGCAGCGACGTTGACACACTGCTAAATGAGTTACGGTTCATTCGCACCCTCGATCCTTATCCCGGAAGGCGTTATTCCTCCGAAGAGCCAATTCTGATTTCTCCGGAAATCTACATTGAAAAACTCGACGAGGACGACGAAGAATACGTTATCTATTTCGCGGATGATGGCAGCCCGCGTCTTCGTGTCAGTCAACAGTATCAGCAGATGCTTGGCAAGTCAGACGTCAGCAATGAGACCAAGAGTTTTATTCGCGAGAAGATGCGCTCTGCGGTTGACCTGCTACGCAACATCGAGCATCGCCGCCAGACTATTTACAAAGTAGTAGAGTCGATCGTGCATCGCCAACAGGACTTTCTGGACAAAGGTGTGCAGTACATCAAGCCGATGATGCTGAAAGATATAGCCGAGGACATTGGTATGCATCTTTCGACGGTATCGAGAGTGGTAAACCGGAAGTATGCGCATACGCCACAAGGAGTAATTGAGCTGCGGCGTTTTTTCACCGAAGGCATGATGAATGAAGACGGCGAAGAGGTTTCGACCCGTATTATTAAGTTGAAGATAAAGAAACTTATTGAAGAAGAAGATTCGCACAATCCCATCACCGACGATCAAGTGGTAAAGATTTTGATCAAGGATGGAATAAAGTTATCGCGCCGGACGGTTGCTAAGTATCGCGACCAGATGAGCATCCCTGGCTCGCGCGAGCGTCGTGCCGTAGTCTAAGTCTGAGTTGTAAATGTGGCCCCTGTGTGGGTGTGCGCCCCGCGTGAGCGGCGACTTGACTCCGTCCCCGATGACGCAGGAATAGGATTTCGCCCCCTCAGTTGTTGTAATTCGCCAAACGGGTTAGCAGTTTGGCAAGGATTAGTCTAATCATCAGGGTGAGAAGGGAACCGAAGTCATGAGGTTTGAGTACACTGGTCGTCACGTTGAAGTCTCTCCCGCCATTCGTGAGCACGTCGAAGATAACTTCAAAAAGCTTGACCATATTTTCAATGGCACAGAACCCGCCGTGCACGTCATCATCACCGTGGAAAAGAACCGCCACATCGGCGAAGTAGTGGTTCACTGGCGCGATCACACCCTGACAGCAAAAGAGGTCAATGCCGATATGTACCTGGCTCTGACCCGCGCGATTGAGAAGGTTGAAAAGCAGGCGCTCAAACTTAAGAAAAAGATTATCGATCGAAAGCAGGGGGCGAAACGTACCGCCGCCGTGGCGCCTACTCCCGATGGGCAATTGGAGGCCACGCCGCGTCCACCAAGGATCATCTCTGCACGCCGGTATTCAATAAAGCCGATGACCGCGGAAGAAGCAGCGCTGCAGCTAACGGCAGAGACGGATCAGTTTATAGTTTTTAGGGATGCGGACACTCAGCGCATTGGCGTGTTGTATAAACGCAGGGATGGAAACTTTGGACTGATCGAACCGTGACCGTGGGTGTCATCCCCATGATGTCAGCCTCGCCTCTCTGAGGTAGGCATAGCGCTGAGGTATTGCGGAAAACCACAATCCCCACAATACCAACGGCGCGACAATTCATGTTCTGATCTTTTCCACCTTCCGTAATTGCGCGCAAGCCTTCCGATGAAACAGAAGACAGAGAGGAAACAGGAAAAAACCGATGCGGCTCCTGACATCATTGTCATTACCGGATTAAGCGGTTCGGGAATGTCTTCTGCTACGAATGCCTTTGAAGATCTTGGTTACTTTTGCGTAGACAATCTGCCGATTACGATGTTGCCGACGTTTGCGCGGCTGGTTACTGCGGAACAGGGTGACAAGGGAATTGAGCGCGCTGCACTCGTCATCGACATCCGTGAAGGCGGTTTCCTGGCAGACTTCGGCGAACAACTGGCAGCATTGCGCGCGGCAGGGCTTCGCGTTTATGTTCTCTTTCTTGAAGCGTCGGATGACGTCTTACAGCATCGCTTCAGCGAGACGCGGCGGCCTCACCCGGCTGACAAAGGACAAAGGTTATTGCAGGCGATTAGCGCGGAGCGCTCCGCCATGTCGCGCGTTCGTTCCCTTGCCGATCAGATAATCGATACCTCCGAACATACCGTCCACACGCTTCGCAGTCACCTTTTGGAGAGATTTAGTCCCGACCGCAAGGGTGGACCCATGCGCGTACAGGTCCTCAGTTTTGGTCATAAATATGGGAATCCTGGAGATCTGGAACTGTTGTTCGACGTAAGGCATCTGCCCAACCCCCATTTTATTCCGGCCTTAAAAGCGCTCTCCGGACACGATAAGCGAGTAGTAAAATACTTAAGAGCCCAGCCGGAGGTCGAGGAAACGCTGAACCGTTTCTGCGATCTGCTCTACTATCTTCTGCCTCAGTACAAGCGCGAAGGAAAATCCTACGTGACAGTCGGTATCGGCTGCACTGGTGGGCGTCACCGCTCCGTAATGGTGGCAAACGCCCTTGGAAGAAGACTGCGGCGCGCTGGTTTCGATACTCACGTAGTTCACCGCGACGTGAGAAAATCAAACCGCCACCGTTCCGGCTGAGGCTATCGTTGAACACAGATGAAACGGGTTCTGAAAATGTCCGGGCAAAGATAAACAACCTGTTTATCTCGGGGTCCGTGTGCATCCATGTCAATCGGTGGCTAATTCAGGGAGAATGACCTTCATGAGCAGCAACCCGCAGCAAACCGAACTAAAGGAAGATACGCGCCGGATAGCAGGTGTGATCGTGACTCACGGCCACCTCGCGGGCGAGTTGTTGGCGGCAGCTGAAATGATTGTCGGCCCAATCTCATTTATCACCGCAGTTTCGATTGGGTGGCATGACGACGTGGACGCCGCGCGCGATGAAGTGCAACGCGCCATCACTCGCGTCTCTCAAGGCGCCGGTGTACTGCTGTTGACTGATATGTTTGGCGGCACGCCCACCAATATCGCGTCGATGTTTTTAGACGATGGCAACGTCGAAGTCGTGACCGGGGTCAACCTGCCGATGGTTATCAAACTGGCCAGTCAATCTTCCAGCGGTTCTCTTATTGAGACCGCCCGCCGTGTTTGTGATCTCGGGCGTCAGGGAATCTATCTTGCCGGCGATTTGCTCGCACCGCCCGAAAAAAGCAGCGCAAAACAATGATCGAGCGCACCCTGCTGATTAATGCGCGTCTCGGACTGCACGCCAGAGCGGCGGCGAAGCTCGTGCGAGTGGCAAGCGGTTTTCAAAGCCGGGTACTGTTACGTCGCCTTGACGGTCCCGGTGGGGCGAATGTGAGCGCTGATGCCAAGTCGATCCTCAGCGTTCTGATGCTGGCCGCCAGTTGCGGCACAGAGTTGCAGGCCAGCGCCGAGGGAATTGATGAAGAGGCCGCCATGAATGCCGTGGCTCAACTTTTTGCTGACGGGTTTGGCGAAATGGAGCCGGAGTCTTCGTTATGACGGAACAACCTCAGGAGATACGCTGCAAAGGTCTGGGCGTCTCCGAAGGCATTGTGATTGGCCAGGTTTTGCGCATGCACGACGGCACTCAGCACGTCTATCATTGGCGGATAGACGACGCTGATTTAGAGACTGAGCGGCGGCGTTTTCGCGCCGCCGTTGATCTTGCGGGCCGGCAGGTGCTGGCCATAAAAGAACAAGCAGAGGAACGCTTTGGCAAAGACCACGCTTACATTTTTGATGCCCACCTACTCATGCTTGAAGATGAGAAATTGATTGGCGACATCGAGCGCCATATAACCGACAAACACGCAAATGCCGAGTGGGCCGTAAAGGTTGTGGGCGATAGTCTTCTCTACCTTTATTCGCAGATTAGAGATGATTACCTTCGCGAACGCGGTGCCGACATAGAAGACGTGATGCGACGGCTGCTGGTGGCGTTAAGCGGCGCACAACCGGGGAATCGTAACCTTTCCGAGGATGCAGTCATTGTTTCCCAGGACCTGCTGCCTTCCGCCGTCGCAGAGTTGGATCTCGAACACGCGCGGGCGCTCGCAACGGATACCGGCGGCTGGACGTCACATACAGCGATTTTGGCCAGGGGGGTTGGTATTCCCGCGGTAGTTGGCCTGCGCGACTTTTACCGGCGCACGAAAACCGGCGATAAAATCATCGTCGACTCGACTCGCAATGAAGTTATCCTCCACCCTTCATCCGCGACACTCAAACTGTACGAAGCCGAAACTGCCAGTCGGGTCAAGGGGCAAAGCGCGGTCGACATTAAGGAGCGCGGTCCCGTTCGAACTCAGGATGGTGTGGCAGTAATGCTGCGAGCAAACATCGAGGTCCCGTCCGAATTTGAGGGGGTCGAAAGGTATGGCGCATCTGGTGTTGGGCTTTATCGATCTGAGTTTTTGCTGGCGCGGCGCGGAGCTATGGTTTCGGAAGCTGAGCAGCGCGTGGCCTACGAGGCAGTCGCAAAAATTGCCGGCGAGCAAGGCGCTGTTATTCGTCTATTTGATCTGGGTGGCGACAATCTGCGCCCGCAATTTGAGGAGCCCGAAAAGAACCCGGCGTTGGGCCTGCGCGCAATTCGCTATGTGTTACGCAATGAAGAGATCATGCGCAACCAGGTGCGCGCCATTCTACTCGCTGCTGCAAAGGGACATCTGAAAATAGTATTGCCAATGGTGGCCGACGTGAGCGATGTCAGGCGCGCGCAAGCTATCATTCAGGAAGAGGCCGACGACCTCCGAAATGCTGGGCGGCACTTTGGTGAGGTCAGCGTGGGTGCAATGATTGAAGTCCCTTCAGCCGTTTTCATGGCAGATAAGATTGCGCTAATCGTCGACTTCTTCGAACTGGGTACAAACGACCTGGTGCAGTATACACTTGCGGTGGACCGTGGAAATGATGAAGTCGCAGATTGGTTTCGGACGCTTCACCCCGCCGTCCTTCACAGCATCGATCAAAGTCTCAAGGCCGCAAGTAACGCCGGCATTCCCGCGATTGTTTGCGGAGAAATGGCTTCCACCCCAGCCTATGCGGTGTTGCTCATAGGACTCGGCGCCACAGATCTGAGCATGACACCTTCTTCTATTCCGCGTGTCCGTCGAGCTATTGCCGGCATCAATTCGCGGGACGCCCGGCTGATTGTGGATGAATGCCTTACGTCCGAAACAGCCGATGATGTCGAAAACCTGGTGCGCGAGCGTTTCACGAAACTCTGGCCCCAGCTCTTTTCTGCCGCGAGCCTGCCGGCGTCCAGGCAAGCCAAATAGATCTTCCTGAGACTACAAGCAGCGGGCACCTCTACGGGCTCAGTCCATTCTTCGAGCCATCTGTTCCGATTAACTGTTCGGTCTGGCGTGTTATCAGTCTGGCTAAGCAAAATTCTTCTGAGAAACCAGCCTTTTTGAGTGTTTATTACTAGCGTAGCAACTGCCAGGGCGGCGCCGGAGCTCTCTGCTCCAGCGAAATCGCCGTTTAGAAGATTCCTAGAAAGAGTGTCCTTGACAATGAAGAGCTTAACGATTGCAGCCTTGTTTCTTATGACCTCAGTTATTCTGGCGACGACCTCGTCTGGCCAGGATAAATCTGACTTCAATAATCACATAGAAGCAACGCGTCTTCGTCAAACTGGTCAATCCTCAGACAAATCGTCATCCAGGGTTTCGTCGGACAGTTCGAAGCCTGTGGCGGCCAACTTGAAACCAATAAAACCCACTAGCGCGACCGCACCGCCACCCAATAAAGTCACCGCGGTTAGCTCCTCTCCTGACGCAATCGTCGCGACTCAGGCTTATCGAGTCGGTGTTCGCGACGTGCTGGACATCCAACTCACAAACAACCCCAGCAGAGACTCGACCCTGTTTACGGTGCTCGACGGCGGAGTGCTGGACTATCCGTTCGCCGGTGATCCCATTGTCGTCGCCGGACTCACCACGCGGGAGATAGCGGCGCGGCTGCAGCAGCGAATCAAAATTTTCGACAATCCCATCGTCGTAGTAAATGTTCGCGACTATGCCAGTCACGCGGTAACCATCACTGGCTTTGTCGCTGCGCCCGGAAAGAAAGCTTTGCGCCGCGAAGCAGTGCCGCTCTACACGATCCTTGCTGAAGCCCAGCTTCTTCCCGATGCAACGCGCGCGACCATCACCCGCCGCGGACACGCGCCATTCGTTGTGGAACTCAAGGATGCAAATCCTTCGTCGACTCTGATAATGCCCGGCGATGCCATCAAAGTGTCGAGCATTCCCGCCGATGCCACCGAGTTCTTTTTCATTGGCGGCGAAATTCATTCCCCCGGTCAAAAGGCCTACCATCCGGGACTAACCCTGACCCAGGCGATCCTTGCGAGTGGTGGAACAAACTCGAGTGCGGGTTCTCAAGTAAAAGTTTCACGGCAGGGTCTTGACGGCAGGCTGACGGCAGTCGAATACAATCTGCGGAACATCCAGAACGGTAGGCTTCCCGATCCGGCCTTACAAAAAGGGGATCGCATTGAGGTTACTAGAGCAAACTGATTAGTTTTTCCAGGGTTAATCAAGGAAGGGCGGCTTTTCAAGGCCGCCCTTTTCCGTTACAGGAAGTAGAATCTGTTTATAATGGCTTACCGCGAAATCGAATGAAGACTCCATCCACATCATTGGTCCACGTCTTAATCGGCAAGTCGATCCTTGAAACTCTTCTCATTGGCGTCCTGGCAGTCTTTACGTTCATTAGTATTCTGCCGCCCTACTTCCATGGTTGGGGCGAGGTCACCGACACAGGAATTTCTGGCTGGGTGGTCAACAACCAAGCGCCGTGGGACCGCGTCGAGGTACAGCTTTTTGTCGACGGTATATTCATGGCATCCAGGGTAGCCAACGAATCGCGCCGGGACGTATTGTTGGCGGGCTGGTCCAAGGACGAATGGCATGGCTACACCTTTACGGTCACGTCGATGAGTGCAGGTTTACACGAGGCTCGCATCTATGCGCTCCATGAAAGTGGAAATGGAACCCGAAAGACGCTACAGCTCGTTGGTGACCCAATCAGGTTCGCAGTTGATGCAAGTGGGAAACTTTCCCACCTTCTCGGCGTCTGACCTCAGATCATATGGCAGCTGAACCTCAAAACAGGGAAAGCTCTCTCCCTCCCACTGCCACGGCGCTGGCGCTCTGGGAGATTGTCTCCGTAGCCACATCCTGTCTCATCGCTGAGTGGGTTGTCCTTTCGTTTGCCGGTAGAAGCAAGCTGATAATCGCCATTCCAATTCTGTTAGCTGGCGGTCTCATGGCATTCTCCCACCGTGAGCGTGATGAAACGCTTCACGAGATCGGATTTCGTGCTGACAACTTTCTCGCGTCTTGTCGTCTGCTTCTGCTGCCTACGGCAGCCGCGGTCCTCGTGATAATTGCCATAGGCTGGTTCATGAGCCACTCGATATTTGCCGGACATTTCCGCACACGATACTTTTCCCTCCCAGTCTGGGCTTTGTTCCAACAATATGTGCTTAACGGATTCATCAACCGCAGGGCTCAGCTCGCGCTCGGAAAAGGGCCGAAGAGTATCAGTCTTGTCGCTGTCGTTTTCGCCCTGCTTCATCTTCCCAATCCGCTCCTGGGGGTGATGACATTCATAGGCGGCGTGATTTGGGCAGCCGTGTATCAAAAGCAGCCAAATCTTTTTGCGCTCGCTCTATCTCACAGCGTGGTTTCCATAGCTCTCGCGCTTACCATTTCCCCTAATCTCCTTGACAGCCTCCGCGTGGGCTTCAAATACTTCGGATAGACAAAATTGGCGTCAGTACTCCTCGGACAGCGGGTCAGGGCTCGTCTACCGGTTAAAGCGTGCCTGCGCATCGCTGTACGTGTTGAACATCGCTTGGTATAATCTGCCGGCCGAGCAAGTGAACAGGTCGGGCGGTCGCTGCTGGAACCTCGAGTTTCAGATCTCAAACCTGAGATCTGAGAATCTCAAATTTGAGATCTGAAACTTGAATCCAGAAGAGGAAAGTCCGAACACTACAGGGCAGCGAGCCCGCTAACGGCGGGGCGTTCGAAAATCTCAGATTTGAGATCTCAAATTTCGGATCTCAAATCCTGATGAGAGTCGAGCCAGGTTTGAGATTTCAAATCTGAGATTCTCGGGCGACGACAAGTGCAACAGAGAACAGACCAGCCGCGGAGTTTTGAGTTTTCAAATTTCAGATCTCATATTTGAGATCTCAGATTGGGACTCAAATAGGATTTCGGATTGAAGATCTGAGATTTGAAAGCCGCGGTGATGGGTGAAACGGTGCGGCCCGAAAGGGCTTAAAGTAAGAGCGCACCGGCGCCGGTGGTAACACCTGCGGCCAGGCAAACTCCTCGCAGTGCAAGATCAAATAGGGAGGCGTCAACAGGGCTGCCCGCCCGAAGTAGTTTCAAATGAGATCTCAGGTCTCCGGATTTGAAATCTCAAGAACTACCACGACCTCCGGGTAGATCGCTTGATCCAATCTGGCAACAGTTGGACTAGATGAATGATCGCCACTCCGATTTGGAATCTAAGATCTCAAATCTCGGATCTTCGATTTCAGACCTCGGATCTGGGTTTTAGAACTTAGATTTCAAATCGGGGAACAGAATTCGGCTTATAGACCTGTTCCACTTCGCTGGGCATAACACATTCCCAGAGCTTCACAAGCTCTACCCAATACGCTGAAAGAGAGGCCGCGAGAGATGGCGAATCGTAAGGGAGTTTTCATTGGTGCCTATGTGCCCAACCACTTGAAAGAGTCTTTGCGCCGGCGCGCCGCGGCCGAGCATCGCACTCTCTCTCAGGAAATCACGCGTATCCTCGAGGAGGCCGTCCATGGGAAGGGCCTGCCTCCAGGCAGTGTGGACCGGCGCAATCGCGAGTCAACGCCACGCCGCAGGGCTACTGATCCGGTGCCGCGGCGGCGCAATGTCGACGTGACCTACGCGTCCACAGGCGGTAAGTCGGATGACGAAAAAGCGTAATTTGAAATTTGAGATCTCAGATCTCAGGTGCTGAAATGGAATTTGAGATCTGCATCTCAGATCTTGTCACGCGGAAATACTCTTGAAATTTCTCGTCATCGCTGCGCTGTTTGCTCTCCTCATTCTACTTCTGTATTCCCGGCTTTATCCCTACATCAAAGTCCTCCAGCAGATCCTGGGCACGGCGAAGACCAGGGACAACTCACGGCCCCACCCGAGCGACGCATTCAGAAGCTCCAATACGAAAGCAGACCGGAAGTTAGTGCGCTGTGTGAGTTGCGGAACCTGGATTCCGGCCGAACGCGCTATTGGAACGGGCGCTGGATCATCGGTCTACTGCTCTCGTGAGTGTCGAGAAAGAGGATGACAAACTTTAAGCTTCTCGACTAACCAGTAGTGCCCCTGGCTGTGCGACTCACTTTGCTGTTGCAGCTTCTGCCGGCAGAAGGTTGCCGGCCTGGTGTATAGCCTTATCGGTATCAGTAAAATACAGCGCAATCGTACCGACAACAAAGAAGACTATTAGAGATAGTAGGGCTTGCCGGTAAGAGTTCGTCGCAGCGACCACGGCGCCAAAAACGAGCGGCCCCAGCCACGAGGTGCCACGCTCAGAGACTTCATAAATACCAAAGAACGCGGCCTCCCTCCCGGCGGGAATCATGCGCGAGAAAAGAGAACGCGAAAGCGCTTGCGAACCGCCCACTACGATCGCAATGACCGCACCCATTATCCAGGCTTCTTTAGCGGTACGAAGAAAGGCATAGCCGTAAATTACAACGCCCGCCCACGAGACCAGTGAAATGAGGATCGCGTTCTTTGTTCCAATCGCGTTGGCAATACGCTCAAACAACAACGCGCCAAAGATTGCGACGAACTGAACCATCAGGAAGATGCCCAGCAGAAATGATTGATCTGTCTTAAGCCCGCGCGCGATAAAAAGCTCCTGCGCCATGAAGACGGAAGCCATGCTGATAACTGTTTGAATCCCGTCATTGAAGAAGAGATAGGCGATCAGATACCTCAGCGTGTATCGGAGACGCGCCAGCTCGCGAAAGGTACTGCCAAGTTCAGAAAACCCAATGGTCAGGTACGTTTTCCCCCGCGGCAACGTTTTCTCCGCGGCGCGCGTTTTCAAAGTGGCGAATGTCACTAGCGCAAAACCACCCCACCATACGCCGGCCGATAGTAAAGAAATACGAACGGCCAGGTAGGGATCCAAACCCAGTCGCGGCGCGCTCTTTACCAGGAGAAAGTTAAGCCCAAGCAACAGTCCACCACCCAGGTAACCGTAGGCGAAGCCCCGGCTCGACACTTTGTCGCGTTGATCTTCGGTACTTATTTCATTAAGAAAGCCGTTGTAGAACACCAGCGCCGCCCCGAAACCGAGATTTGCAACGATGAAGAGAAACCCACCAAGCCAATAGAGCCTGGCGTCGACGAAAAACATCATGCATGTTGCCGCGACGGCGATATAGCAGAACAAAGCCATCATCTTCTTTTTCAGATTTGAGTAGTCTGCAATGCTTCCCAGGATTGGCAAGAGGAATATTTGGAGGAATACAGCGACGGACACACAGGTGGGAAAGAACGACTTCGCAGTGATCGCGCCCAGCGGCCCAAGACTCACGACGATGCCGTTTTCCGCAACGGCTCGCTGCGTTATCTCGGTCAGGTATGGTCCGTAAAGAGCTCCGACAATGGTCGTCGAGAAGGCTGAGTTAGCCCAATCATATACTTTCCAGCCAAATACTTCGTGCGGGTTGTTTTTGTCGCCGGTCTGGATATGGCCGGATTTCGCGGGGTGCTTGGCGGAAGTCATGGGTGTGCGGTTGCCTTCTCCGTCAAGGTTTCAACTATAGCCGGTGTTATGTCTGCGAGAGAATTAATCCGAAGGGCGATCCGCTCTTTGTTGGCCCCCCAGATGATGGTGGGCACCGGGTTCAGCGTGTGATTGCGCGAAGAGAGATCTTCGATGTTGCCGTGATCGCTCGTGAGTATAACGGAAGTGCGGCCCAAATCAATTCTCGCCAGGACTCCTCGAATCAGCCGCGCCAGATTTGTCAGGACCGTCCTGGCGGCCTGCATGTCCTGCGCATGTCCGACCTTGTCAGTGATGAAATATTCGTAAAGTGTAAAACGATTTTCGCTGGCGATGCGCGCGAGAACATTTGCGGCTTCGTCGCTAGTGCGTGGACTGACCTCCTCGCCTCGCTCGATGAGTATCGCATTCGTGAAGTCCTGGTAAACGGCGTGTCCGGCTTTGAGGTCAGACACGGTTCGAAAACGCAAACCGGCCGCTTCTACGGCGGCTGTCGTTGCCGAGACCCAGCGTGGGCGCTCGTGGAAAAACCTCTGCGTATAGGTATTCGCAAACGTAATTGGCGCAATTCCGGCGCGAGTCAGTTGCAGGAAGATTGAGTGGTCGCGAATGATCTCCAACATCGCACTGTTTGGAAAGCCTTGTTTGTGATAACCGAGTAGCGCCGGCGCGTTGATGCCGGTGAGAATCGTTGTTTGCCCGGAAGCGCTTTGCGGCCGACCTTCAACCCCCAGGCAGGCGTCGGTAGGGATAACTATTCCTCCCTGCGGGGTTTTAGGAATTTCGCCGCGAAAGATCGCGAGAGGCTCCGAGTCGTCAAGTTCATCGAGCGGGTTCTGTGGTCCACGTGAGCCAATTCCGAGCCCATCGATAAAGAAAAGAAGGACTGACATTGGTAGTGATGAATATCATCGGAATGTGCTTAGTGCAAGCAGGCAATCGGCAGTTTAGAGTTGGTTGTTCGGCTGGTCGCTACCGCTCGCGGTTCTGATTGGTTGAAAGCTCGTCTTCATTGTCGAGTTGGCCGCGGTCGCGATAGAGATTGAGTTTATTGTGAAGCGTCTTGAGGCTGATTCCCAAAAGCTCCGCTGCGCGCGTTTTATTGTTTTTAGTCTTTTGCACGGTGCGCAAAATCATCTGGCGCTCTACTTCTTCAATGGGTGTGCCAACGGGGAAGGTAATCGTGTCTTCGTTTCGCAGCCGCTCGCGTTGGTCGATGGGATAGGGTGCGAAGTGGTGTCTCTCTATCTGCTCTCCGGAACAGATAACCACGGCTCGCTCGATGACGTTTCGCAATTCGCGGACGTTACCCGGCCAGGCGTGAAACTGCAGAGCTGACAGCGCCGCAGCACTTAGAAAACGCGCCGGGCGCGCATGTTTCTCCGCGAGTTTGGTGACCAAATACTGGGCCAGCAGCGGCAAGTCGTCTTTGCGGTCCTTCAAGGGCGGTAGCTGAATGCGAAAAACGTTTAGCCGGTAAAGTAAGTCTTCGCGCAGAGTCCCTTTGCCAACAGCTGTCTCCGGCTCCTGGTTGGTCGCCGCGAGCAGGCGAACATCAACGTCGATTTCTTCGCGGCTCCCCAACCGCCGCACCGATCGCTCCTCGATCACGCGCAATAACTTTGACTGTAGCAGCGGAGGCATTTCCGCGATCTCATCCAGCAGCAAGGTGCCGCCATCGGCTAACTCAAAACATCCTGCCCGCCTCGACGCCGCGCCAGTAAACGCACCCTTTTCATGTCCGAACAACTCAGATTCCATCAGAGTGTCAGGAATCGCCGAACAGTTGATGCCGATGAATGGCTTGTTTCGTCTCGGACTAAGCTGATGAATCGTGCGCGCCACCAGTTCTTTTCCGGTTCCCGATTCGCCGGTGATCAAAACAGAGGCCGAGGATGAGGCGACCTGTTCAACAAGTGAATATACTTCCCGCATCGGCACTGAGTTGCCAACCAACTCGCCGAAAGCACCGCGGTCCTGAAGTTGCCGGCGCAGCACTTCGATCTCACGCTGTGCTTCACTCAGTTCTGGTGGTTGGAATTCTGTTGACATAGGCCTGAACGGCGTCGCCCTGCTTTGACAATAACACGTTGGCTAATTCTCGCTGGAAGAAAAATAATCGGCGATGGCGCGGGCGAGCGCTGGTATCGTAAATTGTTGCGGTTGAATCTTTACCTGGAGCCCATAGTCTGCCGCCGTTGTAGCTGTGATATCGCCGATGCAGGCGACGACAAGTCCGGTCAGGGCCTCGCTCAGATCATGTGTATCGAACAACTGCGCGAGGTTTCTGACTGTTGAAGAACTGGTGAAAGCTATACAGTCGCCGCTGCCCGAGAGCATGGCCGCGACGCGCCCGCGATCCATGTTTTCCGGAACCGAAGTGCGATAAGCAGGAACGACATCCACGCGGGCGCCTGCTTGTTCGAGTGTTTTTGGCAAGTAATCACGTGCGACCGACGCCCGTGGAATCAGCACGTTCAGACTCTTCAGCGCCTCCGCGCCACCAACGAATCGTTCGAGCGCCACAAAGACACCCTCGGCTTTGAACTCGTCCGGAATTACATCTACGTGAACATGTAAGTCGTGCAGTCTGGCCGCCGTCGCTTCGCCGATAGCGCAGACTTTAAGTTCATCCAGATCGCTCGTATCGCGCTCCCGTGCCTTGAGTCGCTTGAAGAAGTGCTCGACCCCATTCACGCTGGTAAAAATCAACCAGTCGTAACCATAGAGATGGTCGATAGCCTCATCCAGACGTTCATAACTTTCGAGCTCGCGGATCTCTATCGTGGGACAAAGAACCACGTCGGCGCCGTATTGTTCCAGCTCAGCGACAAACTCATCGGCCTGACTTTGAGCACGGGTAATCACGACCGTGCGACCGGCTAGCGGTTGGTTTGAGGTCGACTTGGATTGGGCATACTTCATGAATCGCTCATTTATCTGTCAGTGCCCTTAGCTGTCGCTGCCCGCCGGCAGTTTAGAGTACAAGCTTTAGCTTGCGTCGTTCCCGACAGCAGCAACCTAAGGGTTGTACTCTTAACCTTGGCTAATCCAGGGCCAGCAACTCGCGCGCGCCACGCGCCAGCAACTGTTCAGCTAGCCGGCTGCCAAGTTCCTCGGCCTCGTCTAATCCCCCGGCGATACGATCTCTAACGATTTGTTTTCCCTGCGTATCAATTACCAGCCCATCGAGCTTAATACGCTTTTCCCGAACAACTGCATACGCCGCAATCGGCAACTGGCAACCGCCGCCCAGGCCACGCAGGAAAGCGCGCTCAGCCATACAAGCCAGCCTGGTGAATTTATGATCCAGCTTTCTGACAACGTCAACTGTCTCAGCATCGTCAACACGCGTTTCGATTCCCAGCGCGCCTTGTCCTACGGCGGGAAGCATTTGGCTGGTCGCCAGGGGCGCGCTTATGCGGCGCTCCAGTCCGAGCCGGCGCAGACCCGAACACGCCAGCACCAACGCATCATATAGTCCTTCATCAAGCTTGCGCAGGCGTGTGTCTACATTTCCGCGAAGATCGCTAAAAACAAGATCGCGGCGCAGGTGCTTCAACTGGGTCAACCGCCGCGGACTTGACGTTCCTATCGTTGCGTTTTTTGGGAGCGCCCGAATCGAAGCATCCTTACCTTCCAGCTTCCCACTCAGCACCAAAGCGTCGCGAGGATCTTCACGCTTACAAATTGCCGTGATGTCTAACCGGTCGGGAATAATCGTTGGCAGGTCTTTCAATGAATGGACTGCGGCATCGATACGGCCATCAAGGAGCGCCTCTTCAAGTTCCTTCGTGAAAACACCCTTTCCGCCGATTACAGAAAGGGGATCTGTTTTCACGTCCCCCGAGGTCTTTATGATTTCAATACGAACCTGGATCGCGGGATTAAGAGCCTCAAGCCCTGCTTTAATCAGGCCAGCCTGTGTAAGTGCAAGCTTGGATCCACGCGAGCCAATTACTAAACGATCTTTCATGGATGGATTCGGGACAGGAACTATTCTTCGAGGCCGAAGATATCGCGCCACGCCTGGATAGTATCAGCATCGCTGGCGTCAAACGAGCGTCGCATATGGCTCAATAGCGGATGGGAAATCTTGTTAACGGTAGAGACCAGCAGAGCTTCAACCGCACTCTCCTGTTCCGCAGTCAGGGGACCAAGCCGGTTCCGCTGTCTTGTTAGTTCTAAGCGGGCAATATGGTGGAGTTTGTTGCGCAGGGCGCCGATCGTGGGACCAATCTCCAGCACGCGCAGGGTTTGCTGAAACTGCATGATCTCAGATTCAACTATCAACTCCGCGCGCTCCGCCTCGCGCTCACGCTCGCGAATGTTCGACGAGATTACGGATTCCAGGTCGTCTATATCGAACACAAATACGTTGGGAAGTTTACCCACCGCCGGATCGATATTTCGCGGAACGCTGATGTCGATAAAGAACGACGGTCGATTCCGTCTCTTGCTCAAAGCTTGGCGAGCCATGGATTCGGTGACCACATACTGATCGGCCGCAGTCGAACAGATTATGATGTCCGCCTCCGCCAGGTAATCAGCTAGTCCATCAAAGCTAACTGTTTCTCCGCCAAGCTCAGCGGCCAGGCGCTCGGCTCGCTCTTCAGTTCGGTTAGCCAGCAATACACGCTTGACGCCCGCGTTAACAAGATGACGGGCGGAGAGTTCCGCCATCTCGCCGGCGCCGATCAAAAGGGCGGTGTGTCCCGCCAAAGATTCGAATATTTTCCTGCCAAGCTCTACCGCCATGTAACTGATCGAAACGGCATTGGCCCCGATTCCTGTTTCAGTGCGAACACGCTTGGCTACCCGGAAGGCGTGGTGAACGAGACGGTTAAGTATTCGACCTGCGGTGCCCGCTTCCAACGCGATGGAATAGGCCCGGCGCACCTGGCCCAACACCTGGGGCTCACCTACAACCATTGAATCGAGTGACGAAGTGACGCGAAACAAATGGCGGATCGCCTGATCATCCGTGTGCTGGTAAACATGTGCCTCGAAAAACGACGGCGGAAGAGTCTTCGTTCCGCTGAGGAATTGGTTGACCCGCTCGATGGTGTCGTTCAAGCGGTCACTGGCAGTCTCGGCAACTACTTCGACACGGTTACAAGTGGAAACAATCAGACCTTCTCTAACCAGGTCACCGTCCACCAACGCTCGCAATCCGCTGGCGCACGCTTCTTCGGTGAACGCCAGGCGCTCGCGTACTTCGACGGGCGCGGATTTATGATTGACTCCTACCAAAACAATAGACATTGCGAAGGGTTATTTCTTACCTAACGATATTCGTCTTGACAGCGGACTTGTCCGCCTTTTTCCAACCTCAGCGGCACAAGGGTTTTTCTAAACGACAACCAGCATATGTTAATTGAGAAAATGTGATTCAACCGAAAACGTGATAGCCACCCATCAATCTGGTGGCGAAAAATGTAAGAAGGACCAACGCGAACCCAGCCACGCCCATCCATGCTGCCCGGCGCCCGCGCCAACTGGCAGTTGAACGGTGAAGAATCAGCAGGACATAGAGCAACCACGTCAGCGCCGCAAAGATCTCCTTCGGATCATTGTGCCACAGCCGGCCATCGCGTGACGACGCCCAGACCATCCCGGTGGCAATCCCCACCGTCAATAACGTGAGACCGATCGCCGCTGAGCTGGTGGCGATTTCATTAACGGTCGTCAGGGAAGGGAGACGGTGGAAGATCGCGCTAAAGGTTTTCAGTTTTAGTTCTCGCTCTTGCAGGAGGTACATGACGCTCGCCAGGAAGACGACGAAAAACGCCGCATACGCAAACAATAGTAGGGTTGTGTGCACCGGAAAAAGCCAGGTGGCGGCAAGAGTGCTCGCCTCTGCCCGATCGGGTGTGGTGGAGCGCGTGATAACCGCGATGAAAATTAGGATGGAAACAAGCGGCAATGTAATAGTGCCCAACGGCCGCGCCCGGTAACGATAAAGAACCAGGGCGTAGCTCGCGACAAGCGTCCAGGCCAAAAAAGAGAGCGTCTCGCGCAGATAGAAGAGCGGGTAATGACCATAAATTGCCCAGTCGGCAATCAAGGCTGCCGTATGCAGCATAAAGCCGGTGGCCATCGCCCATTCAGAAACACGCTGAAGCGCGCGACGCTTATTAAGAAACGCGAGCACTGCATGAATGGCAGAAACTACATAAGCGGCCAAGACGGCCAGCAATAGAGATCTCATTTGGAAAGAGGTGTGTAACCGATGCAATTCTAGTTGAGGACTCAGGGCGCGGCAAGGAAGCAGCTTTCTGGGTAGTGACCTAATTTGAAATTCTCTGTGCAACCTCCGTGTTCTCTGTGTCTCTGTGGTGAGTTTTTGCTGCAATTGTTAACCACTGAGACACAGAGAACACGGAGGTTGCACAGAGAAAAATGAAAATAGGGCATTACCGTTTTCTGGTGGTGATCTGTTTCGTGTGACACACTAAGAGGATTACGACAGTTTTTCCAGTACTGATGGAGTTTGGCCAGTGAATTGCAATAGGTACTGACCTCATGGGACCGCCCATTGGACTAAGGGCAAGCACTCAAACCGTTGTCACTGAGGATGGCAACCGTTATTCTTAGAACACTCATCGTAGCAGTACGTCCTGAGTCTTTCGCTTAGTTTTGGTCACCCAGTAGTTACCCAGTAGATCGCGCCCAATCGGATCCTAAGGTATTTCAGATATTGAACTGGAGAATCCCTTTGCTTCTACGTATCTGCCTGCTCTGCTCAATTCTTATGGCCGTTGCGATTGTAGCCGTACCGCAAGAGCGGCCCCGATCCAATAGCCGCGTTCCCAAAAAAACGGTTGTTAGTCCGCAACCGAAAGCACAACCAACGCTCCCGGCGGCCCCTGAGCCAAGTCCTGAAGTCTCGCCTGAACCGCCACCCGTTGAAGGACAAGAAGTTGAGACTCTAAAGATAGATACGAGCCTGGTCACTGTTCCAGTGATAGCGACGACCGTCGAAGGGAACTACATTCCTGATCTGCGTCAGGAAGAGTTTGGTATTTCGGAGGATGGCGGGAAACAGGAGGTGGCCTTCTTTGCCACGGTCAGTGCGCCGTTTCATGTTGTGCTTATGCTGGACACTAGTGGCAGCACAAAAGAAAAGCTCGGTCTGATTCGGCAGGCTGCGATCGCTTTCGTCGAGCAGCTGCAAAGCGCGGATCGCGTAAAAGTGATTTCGTTTGACGATCAAGTCCGGGACCTAAACGAGTTTACAAACGACAGGGCCTTGCTCAGAAATTCCATCAACAAAACTACGTCGGGGGCGGGAACAAAGCTCTATGATGCATTTGAGGTTGCGCTTTCTTCAATCAGAACAATTAAGGGCCGCAAGGCCATCGTTCTTTTCAGCGACGGAGTTGATTATCACAGCGATCAGGCATCATTTGACGGCACGCTCCATTGGCTCGATGAGGAAGGAGTGATTGTCTATCCGATACGTTATGACACACGCGCGGCCACCGCTCGGCTGATGCGTGAACAGATGGAAGAACAACAGGGTCCACAATTACCTACTATTGGCGTCATTCACGCGCCTGCGCCGGGCACTACAGCGCCGACATTCCCGAGCGATGATCCGGATGCGGCGCCGACCTCCGGTCGACGCACCAACACTGGACCCTTTGGTCTGCCATCGGCGTCGGAGATTTTAAGAAGGCGGCGCGAAGCGGAACGAGATAGAGATAGGGACAGGGATAGGGATAGGTATCCGGACCGCTATCCGTCGCCCGATCGTCAGCCGTCACCGGGCACGACCGATCCGCGCGACCGACCGATCGATCCTGCTCCCTCCAGCCGCGGCAGCCGAGCGGAAGACGAGGCAATCAGCAGAACGCTCGATCAGCTTTATCTAACCGCTGATAGCTATCTAATTGCATTAGCGAATAAGTCAGGTGGAAGTTTGCTGCGGGCAGATACACTCGGGTCTCTGCCGGACGCCTTTGCGAAGATTGCCGCCGAGCTTAGAACGCAATACGCAATTGGCTATTACCCAACCAACAAAACGCGAGATGGCCAGTATCGCAAGATAAAGGTTAAAACTACGCGTAAAGGCGTAGTACTCCGCGCTCGCCCGGGATATCGCGCGCCGAACAGTGGTTGAGTTAGGGTGCGAAGACCCTAACT
The DNA here is from genome assembly GCA_036507195.1 of Pyrinomonadaceae bacterium. GTDB lineage: Bacteria > Acidobacteriota > Blastocatellia > Pyrinomonadales > Pyrinomonadaceae > PSRF01. The sequence goes on from DASXQM010000172.1 coordinate 29,262, forward strand.
TCGGAGCGCGCACTCAACCCATCAGAACCGCGAGCGGTAGCGACCGGCCAAAGATTCAATTTCTCTCTCTCAGAACCGCGGGTGGTAGCGACCAGCCCAACACTCAACTTTTGGAGCGCAATAATAACGCTTTCAGCGTTATTGAAACTTGCGAACGCTTTCAGCGTTATTATTGCGCTCCAAAAGTTGTGCATCGGCCCGGTCGCTACCGCTCCCGGTTCTGATGTGGAAGTGAACTGCGCCCCAGTGAAACCTTTGAGTTGCCAAATTGGCTGAAAGCTTGTCCACGTCCATCTTGTTTGACACTGTTCACCCGTGCTAGTTTTGCTGCCCGGTAGGCCAGACATTCCTGTCTGTCCCCATTCATTCGGATTTCTTCATATTAAGAATATGCCCGATCGAAACGACGCTTGGGAATTGTTATGCGAATACACCAAGGGCGAGAGCTTGCGCAAGCATGCTCTGGCTGTTGAAGCAGCAATGCGCGCCTCCGTGAAGCGATATGGCGCAGCTGGGGACGACGAGGACGAATGGGGACTGGTGGGATTACTTCACGATTTCGATTATGAGATGTTTCCGTCAGCCGAACAGCATCCGTTTACCGGCGCAAACATATTGTGCGGGCGTGGTTATTCCGAACGATTCATTCGCGCCATAATGGGCCATGCAACCTATACCAACGTGCCCCGCGACACGGCCATGGCTCGCGCGCTTTTCGCTACCGATGAGCTCTGTGGTTTCCTGGTGGCGTGTGCCCTCGTTCGACCCAACAAGAGTCTCGACGACCTGGAAGTTGCTTCAGTAAAGAAAAAACTCAAAGACAAGGCATTCGCACGCTCGGTTAACAGAGAGGACATCCGGCAGGGAATTGAAGAACTTGGCGTCGACCTGGACGAGCACATTCGTTTTGTTATTGAAGCCTTGCGCCCCGTACAGGCACAGATTGGGTTGAACTCTCTCGCGACCGACGCCGATCAAGAGGTCTGAACTTGAGCGAAAAAAGGCAATCCAGCGACGTTAACCGTTAGCTAATATTTCGCTGCGGGCCGGGTTGTTGTTGAGTCGGTTCGCGGCGGGCGGTGACAATCGACGCGAGAACGAACAGCAAAATAGTTAGCACCAGGGCGATGATCGCTGTTAACACTGCCTGCAGCCTGCGCCGTCGTGCAGTGTGGCGATAAACGAAGATCGACGCGAGCAGCGTGGCGAGCATCGGCAGCAGATAGGTTGAAACTACCAGCAACCCGGGCGTGGTGATTGGTTTAAGTGACGAAAAGACGGACAGGATGATCGCGATGGCGGAACCCGCCCCGGCGACCGCGGCGATTAGAGCAGAAATAAGTACCAGCTTCAGGCGCATTTGATTGTATCCTTCAGGCCGACCGTTGTTGCCGGAGTTTCGCCTGGATGAAAGCAGTACTGCGAAAGAGCGGGCCAAGGATACCACAGCATCAGTATCAGAACCGGGAGTGGTAGCGACCGGGTCGTGGCACTCAAGGTGAATCCAGCATCCGGTCCCTACCGCTTCCGGTTCGGATAGAATTCTCTACTCTACAAATATGCTTACCAGAAGCGCCTTAATCTATCTCTCTCGCCAGGAGGGACTAAAGGAATTTGCCGCCCGCTTTCGGCTTTTCAAGAAACTAACAACCCGATTTGTTGCCGGGGAAACAATCGACGAAGCGGTAGCCGCCATTCGAGAGTTGAATGCGGATGGCTGCTCCGCCTCTTTCGATCATCTTAATGAGTCGGTTGCCAACTCCGCAGAGGCCGATGCCGAGGTTGCAGAGTACCTTCAGATTCTTAACCGTATTGACGAAACAGGAATTAAATCAAACGTCTCGATCAAACTAAGCCAGTTTGGCCTGGAGTTGGATCCTGAACTCACTTACCAGAACGCGCACCGAGTGGTTGCCGATGCAGCGCAGCGAGGCAACTTCGTGCGCGTGGATATGGAAGCGTCTAAAGTCACGCAACTGACCATCGATATCTTCAAGCGCCTGCGCGCCGAGTTTGGTTTAAACGATGTGGGCATTGTGCTGCAATCGTATCTGCGGCGGACGTATGCGGATGCGCAGGAACTGGTAAAACTGCCGGCCCGAATTCGCATCTGTAAGGGGGCCTATAACGAACCTCCGGAGGTAGCATTTCCCGACAAGAAGGAGGTGGATGAAAACTACGTGCGCGTGATGCAGCTCTTACTCTCGAGCGGCATCTACCACGGCATAGCGACTCACGATCCGAAGATGATCGAAGCTACCATCGATTTCTCTCAACGTCAGGGAATAGGCAAAGAAGCGTTCGAGTTTCAGATGCTTTATGGCGTGCGGCGCGATTTGCAGCGTCAGCTCGCAAAGGACGGCTACAACATGAGGGTCTATGTACCATACGGAAAACACTGGTATCCTTATTTCATGAGACGACTTGCGGAAAGGCCGGCAAACATCTGGTTCGTACTCAAGAACCTGCTCAAAGGCTAGCTTGCAGCAATGGACAACTTCTTTTGGATCTTGTGGTGCATACTCGGCGCGATCCTGATCGTGGCTGAAGTCTTTACCTCGGGTTTTGTGCTGTTGTGGTTTGGCATCGGCGCCCTGGCTGCGGCGTTTGCCGGGATCGTCGGCATTAGCAATCTGGGGATTCAGTTTCTCATCTTCGCGCTCGTCTCAGTCGGACTGACAGCCGCTTCGCGCACAATCTTTGTCAACTATTTTTCCCGTGAGAAAACTGGCGACTCGCTGCGCACGGGAGTCGATGCGCTACCTGGAAAGATCGGCACAGTGGTCTCTTCCAGCCGTGGGGCAATGCAGGAAGGCGCGGTCAAAGTTTTCGGTTCTACCTGGACCGCTTATCCGGCAGAGGGTGAGTCACCACTCGAAGCGGGCGAGCGCGTCCGGGTGGAGAGCATCGAAGGGTCGTCAATTTATGTTCGTCGCATTGATGAGGGAGTAGACTGGCGGGCGAAGGCGCTGCCGGAGGAGGAATAGTGGTAGATTGAACCGTGCTGAAGGGGACCAGATCCAGCAGATTTTCCATTTCTCATTTTTAATTTTTCATTTGTCATCGCAAGAATAAACTCTCAAGCCGCGCACCTGATAGGTGCGCGGCTTGACTGCTGGTGGAATTGACCAACCGTTACCGCAAGGTGGTACTAACCTGGTGGTAGCGTGCCAACGTTGTGGTAACGCGCCCCGGCGTAATCCCTCTTATGATAACAAATGGAAAATGAGAAATGAGAAATGGAAAATCTGTTCTGGGCCGCCTGTGCCAGGGGTCTGCTCTGGCTGGCACTACCGAGGTTCAGTATCAGGATCGTAGGTGTCGTCGAGGGTTTTGTCTTCTTCCAGCACGGGTAGTTCGATCGTGATGCGATTGCTGTTCGGTTCTTCCAATTCGTCACCGCTGAAGCGCGCCAAAATTACGGTAATATTATCCTCACCGCCGCGGTCATTGGCTTCAGCAATCAATTGCTCACAAGCTTTGGCAAGATCGGGATTGCTCCGGACGATGTTTTGAATGTCCTCTGAACGCAACTTTCCGGATAAACCATCGCTACAAAGCAACAGGGTGTCACCGCGGCGCAACCGTATCCTGCCCGTCACCGGGGTGACGTCGCCCTGCGCGCCGAGCGCCTGCAAAATCACATTGCGAAACATGTGAGTTTCGGCTTCCGTCTCGCTAATCTGGCCCACATCAACGAGCTGCTGTACTAATGATTGATCTTTGGTCGCCAACCTTATCTGATCCTGGCGGATGATGTAGCCGCGGCTGTCGCCGACTTGAACCAAATCCAGAAGATCACCGTGAACGGCAGCGCCCGTGAACGTTGCACCCATGCCGGCGCAGCGGGAGTCTTCCTGGCTCTTTTGGTGAATGGCGAGATTGGCATAGACGGTGGCGTTCTTCAGGCATTCGACCAGCGGAGCATCCTGATCACACCCTTCTGCGGAATTGTTGCCCAGGATCACATCGCGCACGGAATCCACCGCCATGCGGCTGGCAACATCTCCGGCGAGAGCGCCACCCATGCCGTCGGAAACAACCAGCACCAAGCCCTTCTCACCGAGCTGGAAGCTGCTGAGATCGGTGGGAGCGGCGGCGCTGTCCGTGCCTGTCCATGTTTGCTGTTTGGAGAGTTCGAGGACGAGAAAGTTGTCCTCGTTTCCGCGGCGAACACGACCTACATCCGATTTTGCGTGCAGCTCAACATTCATAAGGCGCGTGAAGGCGATTCTGGAAAAGGTAAAGTTCGATCGAATTCTAACCCGTTCGGTGTTTGACTGTCACTTCCGTTCTGGTTTAACGCAAACTATTAGTTAGCGAGTGGTTCGTTGTCACTGACCTGGGCGTTGGCCAACGTCCGCAGACAAACAGTTTTCGTTACAAGGACTGGATTAGCCGGCTACGCTTAAATACTACTTAGCGCTTGATCCAGATCCGCAATTATATCATCTGTGTCTTCGAGCCCAACCGAGACTCTTACCAGACCATCGCTGATACCCAATCGCGCACGTTTTTCGATATCAACAGACGCGTGGGTCATGGTAGCGGGGTGCGAGATAAGCGTCTCGACACCGCCGAGGCTTTCCGCAAGAGTACAAAGCTTAACTGTCTCCAGGACAACGCGCGCTGCTTCCAGCGAACCAACATCAAAGGCAACCATGCCGCCAAATCCATGCTGCTGACGTTTGGCCAGAGCGTGCTGCGGATGCGATGCCGAACCGGGATAGTAGATCTTTTTGATTTTCGGGTGCTCTTCGAGAAATGCGGCCACGGCGCGGCCCGACTTGTCGTGTTGTTCCATGCGCAATGCGAGAGTCTTGGTGCCACGCATGACGAGCCATGAGTCGAAGGGCGAGAGAATCGCTCCGGCGCTGTTTTGAATGAACCCAATCCATGCCGCATCTTCCTCGTTGTTCAATACCACAACTCCGCCAATACCGTCCGAGTGGCCATTGAGATACTTCGTCGTTGAATGAACCACGATGTCTACACCAAACTCCAGCGGCCGCTGCAGGTATGGCGACATAAAAGTATTGTCACAAACAACTCGCGCGCCGGCCCGATGCGCAACTTCCGACACCTCGCGCAGATCGGTGACGATCATCACCGGGTTGGTCGGCGTTTCGACAAAAACCATTTTGGTGTTGGCTTTGATCGCCGCCTCTACGTTGAGCGCGTCTGAGGTATCTACGAAATCAAATTCGAGGTTGTAGTTTGTGAGTACTTTTGTGAAAAGGCGAGACGTGCCTCCATACGTGTTATCGGAAACCACTACATGTTCGCCGGCTTTAACCAGCCGCAGCGTGGCATCAATCGCCGCCATTCCAGACGCGAAAGCAAATCCAAAGCGCGCTCCTTCGAGCGCGGCCAGATTTTGCTCCAGCGCGCTGCGGGTCGGATTTTGGGTACGGGCATATTCGTAACCCTTGTTTTTTCCGAGCCCATCCTGCGCATAGGTTGAAGTCTGATAAATGGGAACCGTCACTGAGCCGGTGGTTTGATCTGGTTCCTGTCCGCTGTGGATTGCTGTAGTTGCGAAACCCATAAGAAGTTAATCGTAAGTCTTGAGGCGTGAATAGTAAAACGCGGCGGTAGTCAAATGGATGTTTAGGTAGTTGTTCCAAATATTTCTGCGTGAAGCGTGGCATGGTAGCCCGCGTGTCAGACAGTGTCAATCGACACCGACTCCGCGTAGTGGGGTGATTCTGTGGCCTTACTCAGCCTTTTCCTGAGTGTGCTAGCGCACCGACCGCGAAAGAAATGTGATCCAAGCTATCGCCCGCCCTTGTTTTCACCACAAAGGAGTTCCGCGCATGCTCGACGATCAAAAAGCAGAAGCACAACAGGCCCTTGACGAACTGTGGAGCGAAAAGCTAATCCCTTTTCAGCTGAATGTTGGCAAGATCACCAAAGACCAGGACGAATACGCCATCCATTTTTACGATAGCCGGATGCGCATAGCTCCGGTGCCCGTGATCGAGGGTCATTCGTTTAAGGAAATGGTTCGAGCCGCTGTCCTGGATCGCGTGGCAAAAATGAGCGGCCCGTTGAGGAATTCCGCCAAAAAAGGCTCAAAGTGAACTGAGCAACGTATTCGATACAAGAATACGTGCACTTGCATCAAGCTGAGCAAACCGGATACGGAGGCTACTCAAATCAACGCCACACAATCACGTTCAATACAAGACTCTGCCACTGCTTCCCGAGCACCTCAGTCAAATTACTGATCTCAATACCAGGAAGAATATGCGCGCGCGGATGCGCAGCGGACGAGTGAGAATAGTGTTTTGCGGCTCGGCCGCTGCACAGTGCGGAATGGCTCCGCCTTTCCGAAGCTGGCTCCTTATTTCTTTCATGAGGCTCGGCCTCAGGAATCGGAGGCGCAGCCTCCAGTAATCTGAAGGAGACTCAACGGTAAGGCTTCGCCGGCAAAGCCTTACCGCACTGTGCGGCGGCTGAGCCGCGTTGAGGCTATTCTCACTCGCCCGCTGCGCAGACTGTGGGTAGCAGATTCACTTTGTGCAAAGCTACTTCAACGCTTAAACACCTTCTCTCACAAAAAAATACGGACTGTGCGCATTCGCGAATATTTCTGTTGACAGCTGGTCCTATCAGGAATAAACTCCGCGACGTTCTCATTTTCACTTTCTCATTCATTTCTTACGAGCTAACCCCCCAAGCTCACGAGTGGATTCTCCGCAGTTAGCGTGCGACTACTTGCGCGGCGTTAGCCTCACGCCAACAACATCACTGAGCACTGGCTGATTGTCCATCAGCGTCCGTTACTTTTTGCCTGGCGGAAAACTGTTAAGTGGCGCATTACGGCGTCGACTTCTGATAACAGTCTCACTCCGGCAGAGTTCGTCCCAGCAGGGCAAGCACCACCAAGTCAGGTACGTCTGATTCATGCAACGCTGTCGGGCCACAGTGTACCTTCATGCTCACGTCGAAACTCTACGAAAGGCTAAGGAAACAATGACCTACATCACACAACTAACCTGCCGTAAGGCAATGTTTGGCTCGCGGATCTTGATCGCAGTGTTTGCCGGCTTCGTGCTGATCGTAATGCATTCGAGCCCCGTTCACGGGCAGCAGTGGACTACCAATGGCAACAACATCAACAACACGAACACAGGCAGTGTCGGCATCGGGACTACTGCCCCATTACAAAAGCTGCAGATAGGGAATAATACGAGTACCAGCACATCCACGCCGGACGCGATTTCGCTGGGTGCTACGTACAGCAGCACCGCCGGCGCCAATCCAAAAATCCGACTCTTTGATAATAATGCAGGAGTTGTATACGGTCTTGGTGTTTCATCGAACCAATTTGAGTTTATGGCTCCCACCGGGGTTCGATACTCATGGAGTATTAATGGAGCAGAAAAGTTGCGGCTTGATGCTTCGGGCAACGTTGGCATTGGCACGACAAGCCCTGGAACATTCTTTGGTGGAATATCAGGGAGTGGACGCGTCTTGCATGTAGCAAACACCACTGCCCATGCACAGTTGATGATCAGTGCCGCGGGCGCCGGTAATCTCGCTACTGTAACCATGGAGGTCGGGGACGCGGCCGCTACGAAACGAGCGTTTCAAACCAGGTATGAAGGCGCAAATAACATAGTGAAATCCTTCTTCTTTAACGAAGCAACAGGAGCAGTAACGCAAGACAACGTGCTGGTACTGAAGAATGACGGCAGCGTCGGCATTGGCACCGCGACGCCAGGTTCAGTTCTGGATGTACGGGCCGTATCCGCGGGAATAAACACAACCTCTACCACCGGCACCAACAGAGCGTATTTGGCCGCGATAAATACCGGTGGCAGCGTGCTGATGGGCTCGGAGAGCAGCGTTGGGCAAAGCATCTTTAACATAGGTACCTTACCTTACGCAGGAGTGTTTGGAACTACCCAGGCTCGGCCAGTTCAGCTCGTTACTAATCAAACTGCCCGGATGACAATTGATACATCTGGCAACGTCGGCATCGGGACCGCCAGCCCCGACCCCGCGTACAGGTTGGACATAGTGGGTAGCGTACGGGTGTCGGGCAACATCGCTGCGAAATACCAGGACGTTGCGGAGTGGGTTCAGTCTTCGCAGGAGCTTCCGGCGGGCACAGTCGTCGTCCTCGATCACACGAGATCCAATCAGGTAATCGCCTCCTCGCAGGCCTACGACACGCGCGTCGCCGGTGTTATTTCGCTGCAACCCGGCATCACGCTTGGTGAAAAAGGCGAAAGCAAGGTGTTGGTTGCGACTACTGGCAGGGTCAGGATCAAAGTCGACGCTTCGCGCGGCTCAATCAAAATTGGCGACTTGCTGGTAACGAGCGATGTGCCAGGCGTCGCCATGAAATCGCAAGCCATCGACATCGGTGGCGTGCAGATTCATCGTCCCGGCACGTTGATTGGCAAAGCTCTCGAACCGCTGTCAACAGGCACTGGTGAAATTCTGGTGTTACTCAGTTTGCAGTGAGTTAAGCAAAACCAGGCGTACCGGCTTCGTTTCCCTGATTTTCCAGGAGTGTCTCTCATGAAGCGCGTTTACCTTTCCGTGTTTGCCGCCATGGTGAAGATCTTAGTGTCTCTGCAGGATCGCAGAGCCGCGAAAAAGAAAACGCGTCGAGGTCTTTCTCCCGCACGAGCCAGAGTAAATCGGCTGCTCGGTCGGACACTCTGCGTCGTGCTTGCCGTTTCGCTGCTGGCTACCGCGAGTCCATCCGCTCGACACACCATTGCGGGCCTGGCCCGTAGCTCGCAGATGCGCGCGGCGTCCTGGACGAGCACGAATAGCCTTCCCAAGAAACTGTTTAGTAGCGTCATCGAGGGCTACGGCCGGTACGAGAATTGGCTTGGTCCTAATGTAGCGGGAAAGCAGCGTCAGACTGGAAACGATGTTAGTTCGTTGCAGTCATCGGGATACTCCGTGCTCACCGGCTCCGGACCAATGCCGGTTGTGCCGAGCATCATCCCGCCGCCGCCGGATGGGCCACCTGTTTTCACTGACGACCCGCTACAGGTGGGAGTAACGGTTGTGAAGGCGCTGCATATCACCGAGTTGCGAGATGCGGTAAACCTGGTAAGAGCTCGCGCCGGGTTGGCGGCAGCTTCATGGGCGGAGTCGGTAACTCCAGGTGTACCAATCAAAGCCGCGCACATTCTGGAGTTGCGAACACAGCTGGATCAGGCGCGCACTGCGCTTGGGTTGCCGGCAGCCAGCTATTCGCCTCCGGCGCCGAGTATCGGCGCCAGCATCAGGGCCGCGCATGTGAAGGAGATACGCGATTACGTCAAGGCAATGCTGGGTACAACCAGCAGCAGTGACTCTGCAGTTGCCCGGCTCGATCCGGCAAACCAAACCGGCGGTGGAGGGGAGAACCCTCTCTCGCGCAACTACAATTGGGGCATTCCACTCGTCGGTCTTCCCGGCCGTAGCAGTCTCGACCTTGGCCTCTCGCTAAGCTATAACTCGCTTGTTTGGACCAAACGCGGTTCCAGCAGCATTTCCTTCGATGACGACGGGGGCTTTCCCAGTCCCGGTTTCCGCCTGGGCTTTCCAGTTATTCAGCCGCTTTATTACAACTCCGAAGTGGGCAAGTATGCTTACATGCTAATCACTCCAGATGGCGGACATACAGAGCTGCGGCAAGTGAACGCTTCGGCCCTGTACGAGGCGGCCGACTCGTCTCATCTCATACTCGATACGGCCACCATGGTGTTGCGCACGACCGACGGCACACAACTCACTTTTGCCTGGAAGGTAAGCGACTACCAATGCACCGAGATCAAAGATCGCAATGGGAACTTCATAACAGTCACCTACACCGCGTTTGGGCGGATTAGCACGCTGGTCGACACACTGGGACGCGTCATTACGTTCAATTACGACGGCACCAACTACCTGACTTCCATAACGCAACTTTGGAATGGACAAAGCCACACTTGGGCGTCATTCGAATACAATCCGGCCGCCGAGATCCACACAGATTTCCAGGGCCTCACGGTTCTTGGACCGCAAAATGGGCAAACCATTAAGGAGCTCTCCAAAGTTACGCTCGATGATGATTCGCGGTTTGAGTTTGACTACACTTACTGGGGGCAGATTTGGAAGATAAGGAACCACGCTGCCGACGGTCACTTGCTTAATTATCGGGCTTACAATCTGCCAGGTGGTTGGCAAACACCACAAACTGATTGCCCCCGCTTCACCACACGCGTCGACTGGGCTGAAAACTGGAACCGCACTGGTCCCAACGGGTCGTCAGGATTGCCGGCCGGAGCAGAACAGGAAGTGTTGACTGGGGTTTGGGCAATTCCCTCGGCCGCATCGTGGACGATGCCGGACGGGTCAAATCAGTCGGGTACGCTGGCGCAAGTGACCGCTGCCGACGGCACCTACAACAAGATCTACTTCGAAGGCGCAGCCGGTACATCCACCGGATGGAAGCGCGGATTGCCTTCTTTGGTTGAGACCTACGACAGCGGAAACGTGAGAGAGCGGCAGTCC
>DASXQM010000173.1:0-15906 GCA_036507195.1 Pyrinomonadaceae bacterium
ACCTCGTCAAAGTCTTCCAACTCGTATCCCTGTCGGCACGTCCACCAATTTAACTCTCGCTAATACCGGCTTTCTCGATCGCCGCCGCTACTCGTTCATTCACAAACTGTCGTGCATGCGTGACACACGATGGGCCAACTACATCGTCGTTCAGGTCGATATTCAACTCGCCTGCTTTGATCAATAAACTAAGGAAGGCCGTTACGTTACGCGAATAGAGTTGGCTGGCATGGACCGGCACGGTTGCGGGCAGATTCGTCGGTGCGATAATGGTCACACCCGCCTGCTCGATCACTTGATCCGCTTTGCTAACGGCACAGTTTCCGCCGGTTGCACCGGCAAGATCAATAATCAAAGAACCCCGTTTCATACCACGTACAGCTTCTTCAGTGACGAGCTGCGGCGCACGCCGGCCGGGAACCTGCGCCGTTGTGATTATTAGGTCCGCGGTCTTTGCTCGTTCAGCGATCAAGTCTCGCCCGCGCTTCAGTGCCTCCTCCGACAATTCAACAGCGTAACCACCTGCGTCTTCAGTTTTGAGTCCACCTAAATCAACTTCCAGAAACGTCGCTCCGAGCGAGCGCACTTGTTCGCCTGCCGCTGCGCGGACGTCGTAGGCTTCCACAACAGCCCCAAGACGGCGGGCCGTGGCAATCGCCTGCAGACCGGCCACGCCCGCGCCCAGCACCAGCACGCGTGCCGGCGGTACCGTGCCAGCCGCAGTCATCAACAGGGGAAACATTCTGGGAATGCTTGAGGCGGCGAGCACGACGGCTTTGTAACCCGCCACGGTGGCCATTGAAGACAACGCATCCATCGACTGGGCGCGGGTGATGCGAGGAACCAACTCCATGGCAAACGTGGTCAGACCACGGGTCAACGCCGGTTCCAAGGCCAGCGGCTCATCGAGCGGACGCAGGAAGCCCAGCACGACCGCGCCGGGTTTCAAGGCGGCGAAGACATCCGTCGAGGGCCGGTTAACCGTAACCAGAACGTCCGTGCCGGCTAGAATCGCATTTCGATCCGCAGCGACTTCCGCTCCGGCTTCTGCATAGTCCGCATCCGATCGTGCCGCCGCGAGACCCGCCCGACTTTCAACAGATACCCTCACACCCAAGCCCGAAAGTTTCTTCACCGAGTCAGGCATCAGCGCCACACGCGCTTCGCCCGGGAGTTCTTCTTTGAGCACTGCGATCTTCATTTCAGTTTGGGTGGCTGCGGGATCCAAAGAAGTTTTTCGGCATAAACCCGGCGAGCGTTTTCAGACTAGGAGTGCGATTTGGAGTATAGCATTGGCGGGAAACGAGCCCAAAAAGTTGCGCCCTTACCTTACTTTGAAGCGTGCCTCTCTTTGGTGTGCGGTGACCGGTCACCGCTTTGGTCATGCCACGGCTCTGCCGTCTGATGTGCGGAAGGGCTTCAGCCCTTCCGCCGGGTTGGTTTTCTCTGGGCTACGCCCTCTTTAGTTGGGGGCATAGCCCCAGGAATGTTGATAGCGGGTCCCGGAAGGGCGGAAAGCCCTTCCGCACATCAGGCGGCAGAGCCGCGGGACCACCAAAGCAGCATCAAGCCGCAGCACTCAAAGCGAGACACGCCCTGTTAAAATGCACCGCTACTCGAAAGTTCGGTAGTTTGCCAACCCTCGCAACCGCCCTCTATAATCAAATCTCGCTTTCACGCGGCGCATTGGTGTAGTTGGTTAACACGCTGCCCTCTCAAGGCAGAGATCACGGGTTCGAGTCCCGTATGCGCTACCAGTTTTCGCTTGAGGGCCATCGTCGTTCGTTCACTAACCGCCGGTGGCCCTTCGCTCTCTTTGAACCTCTATTTAACCCTAATCGACTTCGCCCTCTTTGACTTTCCCGCCACCCGTAAAATAAAGTCGCTGCGCAAACGAGAGGACAACATGAAAAAGTCTCTAAGTGAGGAGTCGCTGGGAGATCTCTCTGCCAGGCTTCATCAGGCAAACAACGATTTTGCCAAAAGCTATCCGGGCGAAACTGGGAAGCGCCAGCCGGTGCATACAGTCTATGGCGGCGCTCATCTTTTTAAATCCGATTCGGCCGCCCGGCTGGGTGCTCTCGCACGGCGCTCGCTGGATCAGTTTGCTCCGGATTTTCTGATCTTCGCTCAGGCTATCGGTTTGCCGGGCGCCGACCAGTTACCTGACTCGCTCGAAGCCGATGAGGGACTGGCAGCAAGTCTGGGCACAAACCCGGAGCTCACCCGTCAGGAAAACAAAGCCGCCTGGCTCGCGTATTCCATATACAACCGCGTCAACGAAAAGCTCCGCCGCGAGCCGGTGGAGGATTTTCGCATCGACTTCGAAGATGGCTATGGCAATCGGCCTGACGAAGAGGAAGACGGACATGCAGCCTCGGCGGCAAGCGAGGTAGCCGAAGGGATTAAAAACAGTACCCTGCCTCCATTCATCGGCATCCGCATCAAGCCTTTCACTGAAGAACTGCGCGAACGCAGCATCCGCACGTTGGACATCTTCGTTTCAACCTTAGCGGAGCAGACGGCTGGAAAACTTCCTGACAACTTTGTCGTGACCTTGCCCAAGATCACGATCCCTGAACAGGCTGCTGCTCTGGCCGACCTTTTTGACCTTCTCGAAAAGCAGACCAGTGTGCCGGCCGGCTCTCTTAAGCTCGAGATGATGATCGAAACTACGCAGTCCGTAATCAACGCTCGTGGTGAAATCAATCTTCCGCTGCTGCTGGCAGCGGCGCGCGGTCGCTGCGTGGCCGCACACTTTGGGACATATGACTATACGGCGAGTTGCAGTATTACGGCAGCTCATCAACACATGATGCACCCCGCCTGCGACTTTGCTAAACACATGATGCAAGTCTCCTTTGCGGGCACCGGAATCTGGCTCTCCGATGGCGCCACTAACATCATGCCGGTCGCGCCACACCGTTTTAGTGAAGGTGGCACACCGTTAACGCCAGAGCAGATCGCGGAGAACCGCGCTGTAGTTCACCGGGCCTGGAAGCTGCACTACGATCATATTCAACATTCGCTCGAGAATGCCTTTTACCAGGGTTGGGATCTGCATCCGGCTCAATTACCCACGCGCTACGCTGCCGTCTACGCCTTCTTCCTCGAAAGCCTCGACACAGCCTCGGAGCGTTTGAAGAATTTCGTGGAGAAAGCCGCCAAGGCAACCCTGGTTGGTGACGTCTTTGACGACGCCGCTACCGGACAGGGACTGCTCAACTATTTTCTGCGCGCGATTAATTGCGGGGCTGTGAAGGAAGAAGAGGCAGTTGAACTTTCGGGACTTACGCTGGCTGAATTACGTTCAGGTTCGTTTGTAAAAATCCTGAACAATCGACAGACTCTGTAAATGAACGTTTGGGTTGATGCCCGCAGCTTAGAGTACAAGCTTTAGCTTGCGTGTAGTTCAGAGTACAAGCTTTAGCTTAAATGATTACCAAACGAGCAATTTAAAGGTTGAACTTGTGGTTTAGCGAACAAGCTTTAGCTTGCGTGCTCCCCATCAGCAATCTAAAGATTGAACTCTAAACTGCTTGAGACTCTAACTGCTTGAGTTGTGGAGGGTGGGATGAGAATCCTTATTAGCTTGCTGCTTCTTGGAACTATGCTCGGGACAAATATTTCGGGAATGCAAAGACGTGGCAGCAAAAGGCCGGCCGGTGATCCGGCACTGGCGAAGAAGATTAGCCGATTCGCGCCCACGGTCCTGACTGCCGACACGTCTCGCCTTCCCCCCGCTGATCGCAAGGCCCTAAAGAAGATCATCGAAGCGGCAAAATTGCTTGATCCGTTATTTCTGCGCCAGGTGTGGAGCGGCAACGACGAGCTGCACCAAAAGCTTGAGGCTGACCAGAGTGTGATTGGGCGCCAGCGCCTGCATTATTTCCTGATTAATGACGGCCCCTGGTCGCGGCTCGATAACAACGAGCCGTTTATCGAAGGTGTGCCGCGCGAGAAACCGCCGCAAGCGAATTTCTATCCTGACGACATTACCAAAGAGGAGTTTAATTCCTGGCTCGCGGGCTTGCCCGGCTCCGAGAAAGAAAAGGCTACCGGATACTTCTATACAATCCGCCGTGACGGGAGCGGCAAGTTGATGAGCGTGCCCTACAGCGAGGAATATCGTGAGTTTCTCGAACCTGCCGCTAAATTGCTGCGCGAGGCTGCGGCGTTGACCACAAATCCAACGCTGAAAGATTTTCTGGCGAAGCGCGCCGACGCGTTTGCCTCAAACGATTACTACCAGAGCGATGTCGCCTGGATGGATCTCGAGGCGCCGATTGACGTGACCATCGGTCCTTACGAGACCTACGAAGACGAGCTCTTCGGCTACAAAGCGGCGTTCGAGGCTTACGTCACACTGACGGACGCCGCCGAGAGCGCCAAGCTAAAGAAGTTTGGCCAACACCTTCAGGAGCTGGAAAACAATTTGCCGCTCGAGGCGCGTTACCGCAATCCCACGCTGGGTGCATCGTCGCCGATGCGCGTCGTGAATGAGGTTTTCAGCTCGGGCGAGGGAAATAACGGCGTACAGACCGCAGCCTTCAATCTTCCTAATGACGAACGGGTGGTGAAGGAAAAGGGCTCGGCGCGAATCATGTTGAAGAACGTTCAGGATGCTAAGTTCAACAAGGTCCTCATTCCGATCTCAGGCGTTGTGCTGGCTCCTGCCCAGCAGCGGGAAATCGCCTTCGATTCGTTTTTCACGCACATACTGATGCACGAACTAATGCACGGATTGGGACCGCACAACATCACCGTCGGCGGTCAGGCGACAACTGTGCGCTTGCAGCTCAAGGAACTCTATTCTGCGATTGAAGAAGCAAAAGCTGACGTGACGGGACTCTGGGCGTTGCAGTATTTGCTCGACAAAGGCGTCATCGACAAACAAATGCAGCGGACGCTTTACACAACTTATCTTGCGAGCATGTTCCGCTCGGTGCGTTTTGGGCTTACGGAGTCGCACGCGCGCGGCGTGGCGATGCAGTTTAACTACTTCACGGACGAAGGCGCGATCAAGTTCGACGCGGCGACTGGGAAGTTTAGTATCGACAATGCAAAGATAAGAGATGCGGTGCGAAAGCTGACTCACGACCTGCTGACGCTCGAAGCCGAGGGTTCTTACGACAAGGCAAAGGCAATGCTCGATAAGTATTCGTTGATTCGCCCGGCGATGAAGGGGGCGCTCGACCGTCTAAACAATGTACCCGTGGATATCGAGCCAATCTTCCCCTTAGCGAAGTAAGGAGACGTGTGAGTTGCCACTCTGCAGCTTTGCTTTCGTAATGGTGAGTCTTTGACTCCTACCTTCCTTCTCATGTACAGTATTTCTGTACAGAAACAGGAGATACCAGTTTTCATGGCACATCGAACAAGCTACACTGCCGCGCGAGCTAACTTTGCAAGCCTGTGCAATCGGGCCATCGAAAATCGTGAAGTCATTATGATTAATCGTCGAGGCGCCGAAGATGTCGCGCTCCTTGCAGCGAACGAATTGTCTAGCCTGCTCGAAACCGCTCATTTATTAAGATCACCCAAGAATGCGCGACGCTTGCTCGCTGCCCTCGATCGTGCCAAGGCGAGAAAGGGTCGGCCCGAACCGCTTAGTAAGCTGCGTCGGGAGATTGGGCTTGACTCAATCAAAGAGTAGAGTCACAAAGCAAACACAACGCGAAGCAGTATTTCAGCCTGAATTTCGGGAGGATCTGCGGTATTGGATTCGCACAGATCGGAAGACTGCCGTAAGGGCGTTTGATCTTACTGAGGCGATAATGCGTGACCCTTTCGTCGGCATCGGAAAACCTGAACCTCTAAAGTATCTCATGGCGGGCGCCTGGTCGAGACGCTTGACTGAAGAACATCGTATTGTTTATCTGGTCAGTAACGATCGAATAGATTTCCTGCAGGCTCGGTATCATTACTAACCCCTCGTTTAGGCTCTACGAATAAACTTCGCGGCAACCCAACCCACCACAATAAGCACTGCGAGGACTGCCCAATTGTAGCGATCGCCGTAGGTGGCGCCGGGGAAATGGTTGCTGATCATGATGAAAACCACCGGCACGGCCATGAAGGTGTTTTGTTTGGAGCGCAGCTTCGCCTGGGCGCTCAACGCATCGTCTGGCTTTCTTCCTTCATTGATCGCCGCAATCATTTTTTTCTGGGCCGGCAGAATTCGCATCCACACATTAGCCGCCATGATCGTACCAAACATGGCTCCCACGTGAATGTAAGCGGCGCGACCGCTGAGGTAACGCGTTAAGCCGTAAGTGATCCCGACAACCAGCAGGTAAGCGATCACCGCAAAGGCTGTCTCATTTTTTCCCAGTGGCGACATCATCATCAGGTCGTAGACTATCCAGCCGGCGACCAGCACGCCCACTCCGATCGCAATCGCTGCGCCCACGCTGATGTCAGCGACGTCGCGATCAACCAGCGCGCCGCCGCCGAGGTAGTAGATGAGTATCAGCAGCGCCATGCCGCTCAGCCAAGTCGTGCCGGCTTCCCAGCGAAACCAGTGAAGCGTGCGTGAAACGAGATCCGGCACTTTGCGTTTCTCAACCACGTAAAAGCCGCCGCTGTGCACCATCCAGATTTGGGCGGTGGCGCTCGCGACCTCCCCAGCGGGACTGCCCCGCTGGGGACCCCGGCCGGTGTTAGCTACTGCTTTCTCTTCTTCGGTGAGGCGCGCATCGAGCCAGGTGAAATAGTAAGTCGTCCCCACCCACATGATGCCCGCAAAGACGTGCACCCAGCGGAAGATCAGATTGAGCCATTCGCTTAGCGTTGGATTGATTGTCATGGGTTGTCAGAACGGTTTTAGGAATAGCTCTAATTAGTTTGATCGTCCAATACCGCCTACCGCGAAGCGGTTACGTACCTTAGCCCAGGGTTGCCGCGCTGCGCGGCTACCCTGGGGACCAATTATGGAACAGACCTAACCCCAACGGGGTTATGACGGTTTTCTGCGAGACGATATTAGATCGTGAGCGAGACAAACTCTTCAACCGGCAAACCGCCACAACCCCGTTGGGGTTGCTGCCCTTTGTGACTCGTTTCCCAGGGTAGCCACGAAGCGCGGCAACCCTGGGCTATTTGTCACAACCGCTTCGCGGTACTAGAGCAAAGAATGTAGAACTGCATACTGCTAACTGCCGCGATAAGTAGAGTAGCCATAAGGACTGATCAGCAGCGGCACATGATAGTGCTGCGCCGCGTCATCGATCTTGAACACAACCGTAACTTGCGGATAAAAAAACTCGATGTCCAGTGCCGCGAAATAGGCCTCCGTGTCGAAGACCAGCCGGTAGGTGCCGCCGGAGAGTGGCTCTTCAACCAGAAAGAAAGGTTTGACCCGCCCGTCTTCGTCGGTCCACGCATGGCTGAGTTCGGTCCAGCTTTCATTCGTGTTTTGCAGGTCCAGGCGGACAGCTACACTGCCGGCAGGCGCGCCACGCGATATATCGAGGATGTGCGTGGAGATTGTGCTCATACAAGTCTGGAGTCTACAGTCTGAAGTCTAAGAGTCAACAACAAATTCTACGCTAGTCTGGCCTTTTAAGATTACCAATTATCGATCAGTTTTCTTAACCTCAGTTGTGTAATCTTTGCCTGCTCGGCCGCGGCAATGCGCAATTCTTCGTCTGGATCGTTGTTCAGCCGTCGCCGCAAATTTGCCAGCATCTCTTCGGAACTTTTTCCCGACGCGCAAACAATGAAGATAAAACCAAACTTCTCTTCATACGTGCGATTCAACTTCGCCAGAGCCGCGATCGTCTCCTGCGCCGAATTACGAATTCCCGATTGTTCGTCCTCAGACCATCTTTGCGCTCCGACGGCAACGGCGGTTGCTGCCTTCTTCTCTCCAATTTTCGGGTGACTATGAAACGCCTCTAACCAATCGCGCGGCTCCAGCGACCACCAAGCGCGGTCGGACCTGGTGATCAAATCATCAACGCTCTCGAAGGGTCGTTCGGCCGTCACGAGTCGGGCCCATTCCCTCGAGCCGCAACATTTCAGCAATTCGTTTTCCGCGTCGGTCTTTGAAAGCCCGTTTAATCGCTCGAGACCGATCTGCGCATTTTGTGACATGAGCCTGGACCGTGAACCGAATCACTCAAACTAAGCTTGACCTGGAACACTTCCATAAACCCGCAACCGGCTCACGCCCCCATCCGGAAAGATATTGAACCGCAGATGCGAAACATTTCCGGCATCCAGAATTTCGTTTTCAAAGAAGTGCCTGGTGTGGGCCTGCAGCCTGGTGCGCGGCAAAACATTTTTCCAGGCGACTGACAGATCAGTCAGATCCTCTTCAGGTAGATCTGCCGCATTCGTCGCTTCCAGCGAACAACTCTCGGGATAATTTCCCTTGAACCAGGAGGTATCAACTTCAACACGCCGAATCTGCCCGGGCGCGCCGAGTTTGATGATTACCCAATCGTGGCCCGGCCCGCGGCGCCGCTTCGTTTCCCAGCCGTCGCTCATGTTCGCCGCCCTGCCGGGCATGATGAGATTGTGACGATGGCCAAAAAACATGTCGCTGCATGAGAGCACAAGCCCGCCATTCTCGACGGCCGCCAGATCGATGTCGCCGCCAATGCGTTTGAGCCGCTCCCAATCCGGAACAACGTCGCCGTAAACTCTTAAGCGCGCCACTCCGCCATCGGGATAAATTTTGAAACGCAGATGCGTAAAGCGTTGCTCGCCCTCGATCGCAAAAGGGTTTTGCGTGTCGCCAGCGAGCGGGAGTTGAGGCAGGATTTGGGTCCACTGTATTGCTTCACTGGTCAGTTCTTCCGCAGTTGGCTGACCGTCAAGCGCACACGTTTCGAGTGAACAATGCTCGGGATAATTGCCTCGGAAAAAACTGGTATCAACTACGACGCCCCGAATTATTCCGGGCATGCCGAGACGGATGATGCACCAGTCGAAGCCGGGCGTGCGCCGGCGGCGCGTCTCCCAGCCATCCATCCACTTCCCCAGGTCAGTGTACTTGCCTTCGACAAAGACGGGCGCATCAGGTTTAAGGAGATTTTCCCGGGGCGCAAAAAACTCATCGTTGGCAGCGAGCACTGCGCCGCCGAGTTTTTCTGAGGCGAGATCTACTAGTTCAGTAAAGTCCATTTGCGCTTCTAACCTTCGGGATAGAAAACAAACAACGTGCATCCAGTCTTCGATTGTGGCACGTGAGACGAGCCTGCTGGATTGTGAATGAAGCTGCCGGCAGCGTAATCGCGGACTCCGTCGTTGAACACGCCGGAAACTACATAGACCTCTTCCGGCCCGGGCTCATGGAGATCGATTCCCTCCCAGCAAGCGCCCGGATCGAGCTCAACCACCTGCGCTGTCGCTCCGCTCGGCGACTGCCAAAGTGTTCGCACTCTGACAGTTCCACCGAACTTTTCTTTTACCGGCGCATCTTCCGTTCGCGCCCATTCTATTTCAGACATTGATAGCCTGCAGTTCTTCGTAACGCAAACTGCTGCCACCCCACGCGGGCTGCGGCACGCCCCGGCTAGTTTGCGGACGGTCTGCTATGGTCGAACTACCTCGCAAACTAACAGTTTGCGTTACGACGGCAACCTAAGGTTGAACTCTGAACTACCGGCTTCAACGGCTACGGGCGTTTGCCAGTCTGTGTCAGCAATAACCCCTGCGGCTCCGCGATGCATTTGCCATCATCATATATCTTCCTGCCGCGAAGAAAGGTTTTCTCAACGACACCGTCCAAAATCCGGCCATGATAGGGCGTCAACTTGTGGCGATGATGAAGCGCCTCGCCCTCCACCCGAAACTGTTTTGCAGGATTCCAAATCACCAGGTCAGCGTCGTAGCCGACCGCAATTAGACCCTTCCGACCTTCCAGCCCGACGAGCTCCGCCGGCGCAGTGCATAACCATCGCGCCAGGTCCTCCACCGAATAACCACGGCGGCTCGCTTCAGTCCAAACAGCCGGCAGCCGCAGTTGTAAAGAAGATATGCCACCCCAGGCACAAAGAAAATCTCCGCTCTCTCGCAACTTCATCTCGGGCGGACACGGTGAATGATCCGAAACGATCATATCGATGGTTCCACTGCCGAGGGCGCTCCAAAGCTCTTCGCGGTTTTCTCGCTCACGGATCGGCGGGCAGCACTTGAATTCAGTGGCGCCATCGGCAATCTCCTCGGCAGCAAATGTCAGGTAATGAGGGCATGTTTCTGCGGTGAGCTTCAGTCCCGCGGCCTTTCCTTCTCGCAGCATCGGCAACGCGTCTGCCGACGAATGATGGACGATGTGAACCCGCGCGCCAAATTCACGACCCAATTTGATCATTAAGGCGACGGCTTCGTCTTCAGCCGCACGCGGTCGAGACGCGAGAAAGGTGGCGTATGCGGTAGTACCGACATTCCTGTCTGTCCGTGGCTCTTTTTCTTCCGGAGAATGACAGGCAGGAATGCCTGTCCTACTTATGGGGCCCGGCACTTCTGCATGGACTATTAACAGCGCGCCAAGCCTCGCCAACTCGGGCAGTGCTTCCCGCAGATCGTCTTCAGTAACATTCGGAAACTCATCGACGCCGGAGTGAATGAGAAAACATTTGAAGCCCACAACTCCTTCAGTAAGAAGGAGGGTGAGTTCACCGGAATTTCCGGGCACCACGCCGCCCCAAAAACCGACGTCAACGTAACACTGGCCATGCGCCGCCGCTAACTTTGCTCTAAAGCCGGCAACTGTTGTTGTCGGTGGAATGGAATTGAGAGGCATATCGACCAGAGTCGTCACGCCACCTGCTGCCGCGGCTCGCGTCGCGGTTGAGAATCCTTCCCACTCAGTTCGGCCCGGCTCGTTGATATGGACATGTGTATCCACCAGGCCCGCCATCACCACCGAGTCTTCTTCAGTCTCGATTAGCTCGCAATCGCTCGGAACGCCTTCGTAGGACTCGATAGAAGTGATAATGCCGTCGCTGACGCTGATATGGATCGACGCGGCAGCAACCGATCCTGGTAAGACAACCTTCTTGCCCCGAATGACGAGATTAGATGCCAACATGGCACAGCTCAGACAAAAGATGGCGGTGGCGGCGGCAGATTTGGTTTCACCTCGCCAAGTCCAAACACTTGCTCGTAGGCGGTCGCAATCGCGGCAAAACCTATGGGAAGCACGAAAAACGCTCCCACATAACAGAAAAGGGCGCCGGCGAAATTCAACAGACCCGTTATTAGAAGCATCCCCAACAAGCGCCAGAAATTTGCCAGGGCCGCTCGGATGCTTAGCTTCACGGCATCGAGTCCCGATAGGCGACGGTCCACAATCAACGGATAGGCAAATGTGAAGATGACGGAAAGCAGAATCACAAGAATAAGAACGACGAGCCAGAAAACAACAATCAGTCCAAAGAACCCTAGTAGTGCGACAGGATTAGGCTGGCCACCCCCCTGCGACATTGCCACCAGAAAGCCAAAATAAAAGAGAAAGAAAATTATGTAAGAGGGAACAATGATTATGATCACGGGAATTATGTGCAGCAGGGTAGCAATAACACTGTCGCCAAAATAATCAAAGCCCTTGAAGAGAGTGCCAAACTCAATTGGCTGACCGCGCCTTGCTTGAAAGAGCGCCAGATAGATCCCGCACATCATCGGACCCATCAGGATTCCTAAGGGAACCACGCTGCCGATTAGTATCCCCACTGCAGTCATGCCTACGAAGAGCCAGTATTGACTCTTGATTAATTCGAACCCGGTTTTGAGACATTCGATAGGCTCTACTGCATTTCGTTTGAATTGAATTTGGTCGAATGGGAAACTCATTGTTTGTGGTCCTTTCACGGGAGAGTCAGAGCGCGATTAAGATCTCGTTTCCAACCTGCGTTATCTATTAGCTGCTGCAATTGTGCCTTAATTGCTTCCGTGTAAATCAAAGCTCCCATTTGACTGGGATGTCCCAGCGAAGCATAGCGGCAAATCAGGAAGAGATCCTGTCGGGCGTTCTTTTGATCTTTGTCTTCTTTAATTCCTTCTGGCTTCTTGAACGTTTGCTCGCAACTTTTAATTCTACTTTCTCTGACATGATCATTTGTTTTGTAAGCAGTAGTGCCGAACGAAAGCAACACTATCACTTTCCTGAAACCGGAAAGGTTTGTTGAAGCAAACATGAAGTTCCACAGTAGTGTATCGGGAGCTGCAAACACATGCTCCGGCCCAAACTGGATCTCCACGAATTTCACAGCAGGAGGTGAAGACTCCGACACTGCTTCCGCGTTTGTTTTCGCGACTGCTTCCATGAGACTGGCTGTAGAAGTTTCATACCATTCGTTTGAAAGGGCTATCAGACGCGCGCGCATCTCCTTGTCGGTCATTTGCCGCGCTTCAGGACTTTGATTGTTCAGTTTTTTTACCAGCAGTCTGAGGAAAGCATTATCGTCGGTTTGCAGGGAGACTATTGGATAATAGCTGGTCACGATCACATGTGATTGCAAAAAACTCTTTCTGACGCGCTGTAACAGGTGATACATGTCTTCGCCACAGCTCTGCCTGGTCCGAGCGTGCAGGTTGTCCAGAGGAGTTGATGCGGACAGCAGGGTCTTTAGGCCCACATCATTTATGCAGCCGTTCAGGAGAATCAGAGCCGGGCTTGATCGATCCTCCTTGTAAAACTGGATTGCGTGGTCTAACTGTTGGTTTACTGTTGGCATCGTCAAATTAACTTCGCCGTTCGTGGTCGTGAACCTCAGCCGCGCCGCTGACTCCGCAGCCATGACAGCACCGATGACAGCACCTGAATGTGCCTCGACGTGGACTTTAACTTCTCGATTAGTTTTTTCCTGAAGCCAACACTTCACTCTCGACGAAAATTTCTCTTCTTCGCTTAATCCCTGACCCCACATTATCGAGTCGCCGAGCACCAGCATGTGCAACGCATCGTGGCTGGAGGGTGTGACCGAATTCGCACAGTCGGCAAATGCCGGCGCGGCGGTTAGAAAAAATAAGACAACCAGCCCCAGGGGAAGAAGTTTGTGGTGTAATGGTTTAGGGGTCATGTTGATCTTCATTGTCAGCAACACACAGAAGCTGGAACACGGAGGAGGCAGAAAGAAATCAAATTAGGACACGACCTCAGCACGCGAGAGCCGGTACAGGAAGTCCTCGAGCAAATTCAGACTGACTCGAAGACGATAATTCTTCGTAGAGCGAATGTCGTCTATGGGGACAATTTCCCGGGCCAACTCGGCTTTTGCTTTTTCAATAATACCTGCATCAAGCCTGGCGCCCCGCAGCGTGTCTTCAGTTTTGATACAGCGGAGCGGAATGGGCGCGATGCTACCGAATGCGATGCGTACTTTGTCTACCGTGCCTTCGTAAACTCGGGCGGTCGCGGCCAGACAGACCTTCGATATCGCTTGCGCTTTTCGAGTGCCCACCTTTCGATAGTAGTGATGCAAATCCGGCCACAGGCGGGGCAGACGAACGCGTGCGAGCAGCTCGTCAGGCTCCATAATCATTTTCTTGTAACCCGTGTGAAAAGTTTGGTACGGCACCCATCGCGACCCGCGCACCGAAAGAAGCTCCAATTCGGCGTTGTAGGCCAGCAAAGCCGGAGGCGAATCGGCTGCTGGGGAAGCGTTTGCAATATTGCCACCAAGCGTGCCGCGATTTTGAATTGCCAGGCCCCCGGTCTCGCTTGCCGCCTGACAAAGCATGGGAAACTCTTCGCGCAGGATAGGATTCGACTGAACTTCAGTGTAAGTGGTAAGCGCGCCAAGCGTGAGGTGATCTGTGGTAGCCGTGATGCCGCGAAGCTCCCCGAGGTTCCAAATGTTGAGGTAGTTTTTGTGGGATAGTTTCCCGGACTCCAGCAACACCATGAGGTCCGTGCCGCCCGCGAAGGGCTGCCAGACTCCCGGTTCGCTCGCGAGCAAGCTTAGTGCCTCCCCCAACTTCCCGGGCGAAACCAATGCGTAACTTGGAATGTTCCCTCTCATTTCGATTTTCTAGTCCCAGGTTGTGAAGAATCCCTGCGCGGTTCAATTGCCTGTTTCTGGCACGCGCGAAACACAGAATCAAAAATCTTCATATAGCCCGTGCAGCGACAGAGATTCCCTGCCAGTCCATTGCGGATGTCGGCTTCGGTGGGATTCGGATTTCGTTCGAGCAGGTCAACGGCGGCCATCACCATTCCCGGCGTGCAGATGCCGCATTGTGCTCCTCCGCAGTCAATGAACGCCTGCTGAACTGCGTGTAACTGCTCACCGCTCGCGACACCTTCGATCGTTTTTATTGATGAGCCTTCAAGCTGTGCAACTGGAACCAGACAACTGTTCACAATTCGGCCATCAACAAGGACGGTGCAGGCGCCACATTCGCCCTCCCCGCAACCTTCCTTCGTGCCCGTCAGATGTAACTGCTCGCGCAGCACGTCGAGCAAACGCTCCATTGGGTAGGCTAAGAGCGTTTCAGAACTTCCGTTAACGGTGCATTGGATTGGTTTTCTTGAGTCAGTCGCTGGCATTTTGATTCTGTGCTACTTGAGATCACTCCATCGAATTAAAATCTTCCATCATCGCTTCCGGCATCAATGGCACGTGATTGAAACTAACGCCGGTCGCGTTCTCAATCGCATTCAAGATCGCCGGCGCTGCTCCGTCCATAGGTAGTTCACCAATTCCCTTTGCGCCGCCCGGTCCGTAAGCATAAGGATTCTCTTCGAAATAAACACGAATCGGCGGAATGTCGGCGGCCGTGGGCATGATGTAGTTGGTCATCTGCCCATTCGCCATGCGACCGTTTTGCCAGACAACATTTTCGAAGAGCGTAAAACCAATAGCCTGCGCCACCCCACCTTCGATTTGTCCGGCTGCGAGCACCGGATTGATCACTCGCCCGACTTCCTGCACGGCGACGAAGTCGTCAACGTGGGCTTCATATGTCAAGGTGTCGACGGAAACTTCAGCGACGTAAACTGCCCACGCATAAGCGCCGTATGCGTCACCCTGATATTTCTCATCGTCCCAGCGAACATTCGGCGGCGGCTGATACTTACTAAAAGCTTTCAATGGTCCAAAGTTTTTGCGGTATTCCCGGCAAGCGTCCTGAAACTCGGATGAACTATAACCTTCCCGCAACAAGCCGCTGCCTATGAGCGTCTGCTTCAACCCGAGCACTGCCGACTCCACCAGTTTGCCGACAACCATACAAGTGCGCGATGCCACGGTCGGCCCGCTGTTGGGAACGTTAGCAGTATCGGGCTGGCTAACTTCGATCAAGTCGCCATCTACCCCGAGGGCTTCCGCAGCGATCTGCGAAAAGATAGTGTTCGTGCCCTGACCAATCTCAGTGCTCGCTGCGAGAATCCGCACGCGCCCTTCCGCGGTTGCTTCCGCGCCAACCACCGATTCCAGGTAAACTTCGCCTGAGCCCGTGAAGCCGGCGCCGTGCATGAATGATGCGAAGCCGATCCCTTTTTTTATCCTGGGTTGGGTCCTGCCTTCCAGCACCCTACGCGGGCTGCCGCGCTTCCCGTCTGCTCCTGCCGACTGCTCCTGCCCATTCTCGAGTGCGAAGCGTTGCATTTTTTCGCGGTAGCCAGCCAGCTCAAACGCTCGATCAAGCAGCTGATTCATATCGACCTTCTCGCGAATCACCTGGTTGGTCGCGGTGGTCTGTCCTTCCTGCACAAAGTTGCGTCTGCGAAACTCGTCCGCCGTGAGACCCAACGTTTTAGCAACTCTATCTAGTTGTCGCTCGAGAGCGAAGATGCTCTGCGGAGCCCCAAAGCCTCTAAACGCACCGTGCGGCGGCACGTTTGTCGCAACCGCGCTCGAGCGTATCCGCACATTGGGACAATAATAGGGACCGGCCGCGTGAATCGTGCCTCGAGAAAGGACTACCGGCGAAAGGGTGCAATAAGCGCCACCA
>DASXQM010000174.1:0-43642 GCA_036507195.1 Pyrinomonadaceae bacterium
AGCCGAAGCCGAGTGTCGTCGCGCGACGACCATTCTCACCCTTGGCCCGGCGATAATCTTGAGAGCCAAGCGTATAGTGCAATCAATAGTTGACGCCGACACCGCACCAGCCAAACGGGCCAGTTATCGGCGCGTCATGGAAACGCGCATTGCCGATGACAGTGAAACGCGCGCGCGCCAGCTTGATGAGAACCCGGGCCTGTGGATTCGCCTTCATCCAAACGTAAGGTCGCTGATCTTGCCAAATGTTTTAATATAAAGGGCGCGGCAAACTTTTTCGCCACGAGGACGGAACCAGGTAGTGTCTTAATTGAATTTCTCTGTGCAACTCTCTGTGCTCTCTGTGCTCTCTGTGTCTCAGTGGTAAGTGGTCCAGGTCGTCGGGAGTTTATTCACCACAGAGACACAGAGAGCACAGAGGTTGCACAGAGAAGAAGGCAAACTAACAGGCGTGCGTTACAAATTAGGTCAGCACCCGGAACCAATTTGCAAGGTGAAGGAGTCTCATTGAAAACAGAAGATATCAGTTTGGATTGTTCGACTGTTGGACGCCGGAGTTTTCTCGCCGGCAGCATCGCCGTTTCAGTTGCTACGGCTGCGTTTGGTCAAGCTCGGGATTATCAAAAGGACGCTGCGCCCCAACGCTACCCTGATCGCGACATCCTGGTCCTTGATAAGAGGTTCGGTAAATACAAGATCGGCAATACATCCCTGCAGCGTCTCTATACGGGGACGCTGTGGGCCGAGGGCCCGGCCTGGAACAGTGCCGGTCGTTATCTGGTTTGGAGCGACATTCCCAACGACATCCAACATCGTTGGCTTAGCGATGATGGTCATGTAAGTGTGTTTCGCAAGCCCTCAAACAACACGAACGGCAACACGTTTGACTGGGAAGGTCGCCAGCTTTCGTGTGAACATGCAACGCGTCGCGTAGTGCGTTACGAACATAACGGCATCGCAACGGTGCTGGCGGATAAATGGCAGGGCAAGCCGCTCAACGCACCGAATGACATCGTCGTTCATCCGGACGGCGGCATCTGGTTCACCGATCCCGGTTATGGCAGCATGATGAACTACGAAGGCAACAAGGGAGAACTGCAACTTAAGGAGGCGGTCTATCGCATCGATCCTAAAACGGCAAGGATGGAGATCGTAACTGACGAAGCAGGCAAACCAAACGGCCTGTGTTTTTCTCCGGACTACAAAAAGCTCTACCTGGCCGATACGGGCGCGGCGAAGAACATCACCGTCTGGGACGTGGTCGACGGAAAGAAATTAGCTAACGGTCGCGAATTCATGGTGATGAAACAGAAGATGAAAGACGGCACGTTTGCAGGTGGAGCGGATGGCCTTCGCGCCGACGTAGATGGAAACATCTGGGCCGGCGCTGGCTGGGTAGGCGAAGGCTACGATGGGGTGCACATCATCGCTCCCGATG
The DNA here is from genome assembly GCA_036507195.1 of Pyrinomonadaceae bacterium. GTDB lineage: Bacteria > Acidobacteriota > Blastocatellia > Pyrinomonadales > Pyrinomonadaceae > PSRF01. The sequence continues at coordinate 1,439 of DASXQM010000174.1, forward strand.
GTCAGCGCATCGGCCAGATCCTCTTGCCGGAAATTTGCAGCAACCTGTGCTTCGGCGGTCCCAAACGAAATCGGTTGTTTATGACAGCCAGCCAATCGCTATACGCCGTCTATGTCGAGACTCAAGGCGCACATATCTGCTAATGAACGACAGAGAGAAGACTGGTGAAGATCTCTGCGCGATCTATGTTGACATGGGAACGACGAACACGCGTGTCTGGCTGATGCGAGGTGATGAGGTTCTGGCGCGCGCATGTAAGCCGGTGGGGGTTCGCGACTCAGCGGATGACGGATTGCCCGCGCGAATTCGCGGCGCGCTCAAGGAATTGATTGCAAACCTGCAGAGTCAAACTAACGACGCTTCCAATTCAAACTTGCCTGTTTGCGTTGCGGCGGCCGGTATGATCAGTTCATCTCTCGGACTTGCAGAGGTATCACACTTGCCGGCGCCGGTGGGTCCGCGAGAGCTCTCAGTCGCTAGTCACCGCTTTGAGTTTCCCGATATAAGCGTCCTTCCCTTCCTGCTGATTCCAGGCGTGCGTTCCGGTCCGGCTACTACCGATTTTCAGTCGCTTGGCGAGGTCGACGTAATGCGCGGAGAAGAAACATTGTGCGTCGGTCTGCATGCGTTGAGTTTAGTCGCGGTACCCGGTGTAGTGTTAACACTCGGATCGCACTGGAAGGCAATTCAACTCGACGCTGACGGACAGATCGTTTCGAGCATTACCTCGATGTCAGGTGAGCTGATTCACGCCGTTCAGACCCAAACGATCCTGGCAAGCTCTGTCGGTAGAGATTGGCCGGCCAGGCCAACGCCAGTTTGGCTGGATGCCGGTATGCAAGAGCAGCGACGATCAGGATTGTCGCGTGCACTGTTTTGTGTGCGATTAATGGAACTCGGCGGAGAAGGTACGGCGAAAGAAAGGTTCTCTTATCTGTTGGGTGCTTTCGTCGCCAGTGACCTCGACGTCCTGGCCAGACGTGGGATACTTACCGGCGACATTCAGGTAACGATCAGCGGACATGAGGTGATTGCGGAGGCGTGGGCTTCCGCTCTCGCGCGGATGTCGATAAGCGCGACAGTGCTTACGGAGGAAGAGACAGAGAAAGCATTTCTCAGGGGATTGAGATCCATTCTTAATAGGACGATTGCTGCAGAAAGAATGGGACATTGAATTGAACAGGGTCGATGCAAATCCCATCGCAGAACGAGCTCGGCGACGCATCACGCGGCGCTTGATGCCATTTTTGTTTGTGCTTTACGTCATCGCTTACCTCGATCGAGTAAATGTCGGCTTTGCGGCGCTGCAGATGAAAGGAGATCTGGGATTCACAGACGACGTCATTGGCATCGGCGCGGGCATCTTCTTCATTGGATACGTCGCGCTGGAAATCCCAGGCAGCATCCTGTGTGAGAAATGGACGGCGCGCGGATGGATTGCGCGCATTATGGTCTCGTGGGGCATCCTGGCGATGCTGACCGGTTTCATACATACCAAGAGCCACTTTTATCTGATTCGCTCGCTGCTGGGCGCGGCGGAAGCGGGTTTCTTTCCGGGAATAATTGTCTATCTCAGCCACTGGTTCCGCTATCAGGATCGGGCTAAAGCGGTGGCGTTCCTTATGGCCGCCATCTCGGTTTCGAATATCATCGGCTCACCGCTGTCGGGCTGGCTGATGAAACACACGTGGCTCGGCCTGGCCGGTTGGCGGTGGATGTTTATCATCGAAGGAGCGCCTGCGGTTATCCTGGGCTTGGTTACTCTCTTTTATCTTACTGATTGGCCGCACCAGGCGAAGTGGCTACCCGAAGATGAACGCCAGTGGCTAACCGGTGAGTTGGAAAAAGAGAAGCATGAGAAGGAGGCTAAGCACTCTTTAGGAATCCTGCAAGCGCTTCGCCATCGAGAAGTCATCCTGTTGACGCTGGCCTACTTTTTCATGGTCACCGCCGTTTACGGTCTCAATTTCTGGTTACCCTCGATCGTTAAGAAACTATCCGGGTCGTCGATCATGAACGTGTCTCTGATCGCCGCCCTCCCATACTGTGTCGGGCTAGTATCGATCCTCCTGATGGGATGGCATTCCGACAAAACAAAAGAACGGCGCTGGCATACCGCATTGGCGATGATGACGACCAGCCTGGGACTGCTGCTCAGCGTAGTGGCGGGCAACTACACTGTGCTTGCCGTATCGATGTTCTGTCTGGCAGCGGCGGGGACGGCAGGCTATCTTCCCGGTTTTTGGGCCCTGCCGACGAGCTTTTTGACGGGCACGGCGGCGGCAGCTTCTATTGGTCTGATCAATTCATTCGGCAATTTGGGTGGGTTTGTTGGTCCTTATGTCGTGGGCTATTTGAGCAAGAAAACCGGTTCATATCTAGGCGGTGTGCTTTATCTATCAGCATCAGCTCTGGTCGCTTCGATGTTGATTCTCTCGCTACGCGCGACCAGGAAAAAAACGGTGGCTCGACAAACTTTTAGTTTGTCGATTGAGTAACACGGGCTGCCAGCCTGTGATCAGGTCAACAAATGCACAGGCTGGGAGCCTGTGTTACTTCGAACGCCAAACTGAAGTTCATCGGACACACTTATGAAATTTCGCAGCTCAGCATGGTTTGGTCCAAAAGACAAAGCCGGCTTCATCCATCGAAGCTGGATGAAAAACCAGGGTCTACCAGACCATCTGTTCGACGGCCGGCCAGTGATTGGCATCTGCAACACGTGGTCCGAGTTGACACCGTGCAACGCACACTTTCGCAAGCTCGCTGATCATGTGAAGCGAGGCGTTTATGAAGCGGGAGGATTCCCACTGGAGTTTCCGGTAATGTCTCTGGGCGAAAGTTTGATGCGTCCGACGGCGATGCTCTTTCGCAATCTGGTGAGCATGGATGTGGAAGAGTCGATTCGAGCGAATCCGATCGATGGTGTCGTACTGCTGGCCGGGTGTGACAAAACTACGCCGGCACTCCTGATGGGCGCAGCCAGCTGCAACCTCCCGGCGATCATGGTCTCAGGTGGGCCAATGCTCAACGGCAAGTTTCGCGGGCAAGACATAGGCTCGGGAACAGACGTTTGGCGGTTCAGCGAAGAGGTGCGCTGCGGCGCGATGAGCGAATGTGATTTTCTGGAAGCGGAAGGCTGCATGAATCGGTCGGCCGGTCATTGTATGACCATGGGCACTGCTTCGACGATGGCCAGTGTGGTTGAAGCTCTGGGTATCGGATTGCCGACGAATGCGGCTATTCCGGCAGTGGACTCGCATCGTTACACGCTGGCCCACATGGCCGGCCGGCGCGCCGTTGCGATGGTCCATGAAGATCTGCGCATGTCGAAGATTCTGACGTGCGCGGCTTTCGAAAACGCCATCCGGGTGGTTGGCGCAATCGGCGGATCCACAAACGCGGTGATCCATTTACTGGCAATTGCCGGACGAATCGGAGTCTGTCTCACTTTGGACGATTGGGATCGTCTGGGGCGCGATGTTCCCTGCCTGGTTAATCTGATGCCGGCAGGAAAATATCTGATGGAAGACTTCTATTACGCCGGCGGCGTGCCCGCGGTAATGCGCGAAATGGGCCCTCTGATCCATCGCGAGGCCCTGACTGTAAATGGACGGACGATCGGCGAAAATATCAGCGATGCGCCCTGTCACAATCGCGATGTCATTAGACCGTTTAGCGAGCCGCTGATGCCGGATGGCAGCATTGCTGTCTTGCACGGCAACCTATGTCCGAACGGAGCGGTTATCAAGCCATCGGCAGCCACGCCGGCATTGATGAACCATCGGGGCCGAGCGGTGGTGTTCGCCTCAATCGAAGAGCTGCACTCGCGCATTGATGATCCCGATCTTGATGTTGATGAAAACTGCATACTGGTGCTGAAGAATTGCGGGCCACGCGGCTATCCGGGAATGCCCGAAGTGGGCAACATGCCTCTGCCATCCAAGCTCTTGAAAAAAGGAATCACCGACATGGTGCGCATTTCCGATGCGCGGATGAGCGGTACTGCATACGGCACCGTGGTGTTGCATGTGGCGCCTGAAGCAGCAGCGGGTGGTTTGCTAGCCCTCGTCCAGGAGGGCGATATGATCGAGTTGGACGTGGCTAGTCGCCGGCTTCATCTGGATGTTCCTGCCTCTGAGATCGAGCGACGACGGGCAGCGTGGAAAGCACCCGCGCCTTCTTCTGAGCGAGGCTATTACAGGCTGTACCATGACCATGTAATGCAGGCAGATCGCGGCGCGGATTTTGATTTCCTGGTTGGCGCGAGCGGGACTGTGATGGATCGAGAGTCTCATTGAAGACGTGGGTAGGTACCTGATTTGAAATTCTCTGTGCAACCTCCCGTTCTCTCTGTCTCTGTGGTGAGTTTTGCTGCAATTGTTAACCACAGAGACACAGAGAACACGGAGGTTGCACAGAGAAAAATGAAAATAGGGCACCAGCGAATAAGTGTACGGCAGGCTGCCTGGTGCGCGGCGACAGATGAGAATGACCAACCGTCGTGACTTTGTGAAGACACTCATAGCGGGAACCGCTGGCGCACTTTTCCTGCCTCATTCGCCTTCGGGCTGGTTGGTCAGCGCCGGCCGGACAAACAAAACCAGTCGCTCGCCTCTTTGCTACCCTCAACCAATTGACGATCCGTGGGCCGAAGTGCCAAAGATCCTGGCGCGGATCAAAGCCCCTGTTTTTCCGCAGCGTGACTTCAAGATCACCGACTATGGCGCCACAGCAAACATGCTGAGCGAGAGCACTGAGGCCTTGCGTCGCAGCATCGAAGCCTGTCACGCAGCGGGTGGCGGCCGCGTCGTCGTACCTCCGGGTGCATTCAACCTTCCTTGAAATTCCAACTTGGAATCTCAACTTAAGCCAGGAGCGGAACGGAAGGCCCTGAGACTAATTGCGAACGTCCCTATCGAGTCGAAACATCCGTCCGGCATTGCTGAGAAGAAATATCTCTGTATCAATCATTCAAAGGTAATTCCCCCCTGTTCAGCGTGCCTCAGCTTCCTGCGCTTGCTCTCCCGTTAGAGTCATGCACATCATGATGACAGGGATATGCTGTTTGACTTAACCTACTGTAGTCCTCGTACTCGACCGCGGCGTTGAGTCGGCGCTTGGCAATTAGTTGCGAGCGCCGAAACGCAACGGGAAATCCGGATGAAGCCGGCATTATGACCGCGCGCGTGCGGCGATAAGAGATTGGGCTGCTTACTCGGAGTCAGAGCCTACGGAGAGACAATTCAGAGAAGCAAACATGCCAGAGAAAAAACTTCCGACGGCCCTTCGCATCATTTTGATCCTGGCCATCATTCTGGTGGCTGGGTTTCTGGTTTGGTGGTTTTTAATTCGTCAGCCTCCAATCCCGCACAACATAATCACGCTCAGTGGCCGCATCGAAGGTGACGATTCGACGATCGCCGCCAAGACTTCAGGCCGCATTCGCGAGGTCCGAGTACGCGAAGGCGACAGCGTCAAAGCCGGAGATGTGATTGCCTTGCTTGATGATGAGCAAACTGTCGCGCGCGAGCAGCAAGCGCAATCGACGGCTCAGGAGGCGGAAACGCGAATCACCCACTCGCAAGAACAGATTGCCGTATTGAGGGAGCAGCTCAAGCAAGCGAACATAACCGTGGACCAGGCGGCACTGGACGCGGAAGGGCGCGTCCGTCAGGCTGAAGCACAGGTGGCGACCGCGGAAGCAAATCTTTCGCAAGCGCAGGCTACTTATGAGCAGGCGCGTTACGATGTCGAGAGGTTTACCAAATTGGCGCGTACTGGCGATGTTTCTGATCGCCAACGCGAACAAGCGCACACGACCGCAGAGAATCAGGCGGCAGTCGTTCAATCGGCAAAAAAACAAGTAGCTGCGTCGCGGGGGGCTTTGACGGCGGCGCGCGCAAATCTCAAGAACCCGCCGATACGGTCGTCTCAAGCCTCCGCGATTGATAAGCAGATTGCTCAAGCCCAATCCGATGTCGCAGCGGCGCAAGCCCAGACCGAACGCGCGCGAGCACAACTAAAAGAGTCACAAGCCAACCGCGCTGATCTAACTGTAGTCGCGCCATTTGACGGCACGATTGCGACGCGCGCTGCCGAACCAGGCGAGGTCATCCAGGCCGGGACCGCGATCGTGACGATGCTCGACCTCAACAAGATCTACCTGCGCGGCTTCATTCCGGAGGGCGACATCGCCCGGGTCAAACTGGGCCAATCCGCGCACATTTATCTCGACGGAAACCCTAAAACAGCGATTGAAGCCGTAGTCTCTCGGATCGATCCCGAAGCTTCATTCACGCCGGAAAATACTTACTTCCGCGACGAACGTGTCAAGCAAGTCGTCGGCGTCAAACTCCTGATCAAGAACCCAACCGGGTCCGCCAAACCTGGCATGGCGGCCGACGGAGAGATCCTGGTTGAAGGCAACACCTGGCCAAAGGACACGGGACGAAGATGACTACTGGGAGCGGCGGCTTGCCCGTAGTGGGTCCGCTGGAATCCGCGGCCGAGAAACTATTCGCGCTTGGCGCTCAGGCGGGTAATGAGCCCGTGCGTTTGGCATCTGACGTTGCGATTCGCGTTCGCGGTTTGCGCAAAGTCTACGGTTCAATAGAAGCTATACGCGGCATCGACCTCGACGTCTGGTCGGGTGAGATATTCGGTCTGATTGGACCAGACGGAGCAGGCAAAACCTCGGTCTTTCAAATTCTAGGCGGCGTGATGCAACCGACGACGGGCGAAGCGATGATGCTTGGTAATTCGGCCCGCCAGGCTCGTTCGTATGTTGGTTATCTGACTCAGGTGTTCAGTCTCTACCACGACCTCACGGTGGCTGAGAACCTGCGTTACATGGGCGAGTTGCGACGCTTGCCCAATGAAGAGATCGAGCGGCGCGGTCGGCGTTATCTCACCATGTTCGGCATGGAGCGGTTTACGAACCGTCTTGCGGGAAAACTGAGCGGCGGCATGAAGCAAAAGCTCTCACTCGCATGCGCGTTAATCATCGAGCCCAAAATCCTCTTGCTGGATGAACCGACTACAGGAGTCGATCCCGTCTCGCGTCGAGAGTTTTGGGATGCGTTGGCCAACCTCTCGAACGAGGGAATCACGATCGTCATCGCCACCCCGTACCTCGATGAAGCCGAGCGCTGCACCAGGATCGCCTTAATGCACGAAGGCCGCATTCATCAAACGGGTACACCGAGTGAGTTGCGCGAGAGCCTTGGTTTGCAGCGACTGGTTGTGCGTGCTTCCGAACTCAGCCGCGCAGAAGATCTCCTGGACGAAACCGAAGGCATAGAGGATGCGCAACGATTCGGTGATCACCTGGACGTCATGGTCCATGACGCGAGCACGGGAGAGAAGCTAACTCGCACAAAGTTGAGCGAGGCAGACATCGAAGTCCGGGAGATAAATATTTCCCAGCCAACGCTGGAGAATGCTTTTGTGGCCCTGCTGCGCAACCTTGAAGATGAGATCAGGCCGTCGCCATTTCCCGCGCGACGAGATTTTCAAAAGCGCCCAGCCGATGCAATTGCCATTGGCGCGCGAAAACTCACTAAGAGCTTCGGCGACTTTGACGCCGTGAAGAGCATAGACCTCGAAGTGAAGTACGGCGAAATTTACGGTTTGCTGGGAGCAAACGGCGCGGGCAAGACTACCACCATCAAGATGCTTTGCGGCTTACTCGAACCCACCAGCGGCGAAGCCGAGCTCGCAGGCAAGACGGGATCGTTACATTCCAGACTGGTGCGGCAGCGCGTCGGCTACATGTCGCAGAAGTTCTCGCTCTACGATGATTTGACTATTGAGGAGAATCTCGATTTCTTTGCCGGCGTCTATCAAGTGCCGCTTGCGGAACGCTCCGAGAAAAAGCGCTGGGTGTTGTCCTTTTCCGGGCTGCGAGGGCGCAGCAAGCAAATGACCGGCAGCCTTCCGGGTGGTTGGAAGCAGCGCGTTGCGTTTGGCGCGGCAGTAATGCACGAGCCGAGCGTGGTTTTTCTCGATGAACCAACTTCCGGGGTTGACCCGCTGGCCCGTCGCGCCTTCTGGAAGATGATCAATAGCTTCGGCGATCGGGGCATGGCGATTCTAGTTACGACCCACTATCTGGAGGAAGCTGAACAATGCAATCGTCTGGGCTTGATGGTCGCCGGCGAGTTGGTCGCCCAGGGTACGCCGTCGGGCTTGAAAGAGGCGCAAAAGGGACATCTGCTGGAAATCGTCACCGATGCGCCCCAACGCGCGAACAACCTGCTCAAAGACGAGATGGATCGCTGGCGCGTCTCGCTGTTCGGAGACCGACTACACGTGGTTGTCGACGAAGACCCGGAATCGGGCATCAAGCGCATCACTGATCTCTTGCGAGCTGCAAACATCCGCGTGCACCGCGCTAACGAAGAAGCATTTTCACTGGAAGACGTTTTCATTGCCGAAGTAGAACGAGCGCGAGCACAAGGTAAGGTGAGCGGTGAGGATTGATCGCGATAGGAGATTTCTATTCCGTTACTCACTCGAGAATCATAATTTTTGATTCCTTCCTGGCGCGAGCGGTTCGCCAGACAGGTAGAGATTCTGAATGAGAAATGGAAAATGGAAAATTAAGTTTCTTCCTCCAAAGGGACGACAAACATGAAGCGCATTCAAGCGCAGGTGCGGAAGGAGCTCACGCAGTTGTGGCGTGACAAGCTGACTCTGGCGCTGGCACTGGTGTTGCCAGTGTTGCTTTTGCTGCTGCTGAGCGAAGCCACGTCGCTCTCGGTGAAAGACATTCCAGTGGTCGTGCAGGACTTGGACAAGACGCCCCTGTCGCGACGCTATATTGAGGCAATTAACGCCTCGCTTTCATTTAAGGTTGGCGCTCTGCCGCCGGACTTGTCGCCCGAGTACGTGCTGACTCAGAACCAGGCGCGCGCAGCCGTGATCATTCCGCCGCACTTCGAGCGAGATCTGAAACGCGGCCTCAATCCGGAAGTGCAGTGGCTGATTGACGGCACCGATGCGAATACAGCCAACGTAATGCGTGGGAAAGCAGCGGCCATAACGCAGAGCTTCAGCGCCCAGCTTCAGCCTGCGAGCATGCAGCCGGCCATAACACCGGAGATCCGTTATTGGTTCAATCCCGGCCGCGAAGACCTCAAGTACTTTGGACCGGGAGTGTTGGCGTTTGGCATGGCGCTTTTCCCCCCACTGCTGGCGGCGCTGGCGCTCTCGCGCGAGGGCGAGCTAAAGACGATCTTGCAAGTTTATGTTTCCAGCATTACCGCGCTCGAATACCTGCTCGGTAAAGTTATCGCTTATACCCTGGTAGCGTGGGCTGAATGGATTTTGGGAATGATCGTTTTGTTCGCTGTTTTCGGACTCAATCTGGTAGGCGATCCCACGCCCCTATTGGTCACTACGTTTTTCTACCTCTTCTGCACGGTCTCTTTTGGAACTATGTTGGGCGCCGCGATTCCTAATCAAGCGGCGGCGATTCAAGCGGCGCAGCTGGGCGGATTCCTGACGTCATTCCTCCTTGCCGGCTACATCTTTCCCGTGGAAAACATTCCGCAGCCGCTGCGGTCTTTGTCGTACTTCGTGCCGATGCGTTACTACCTGGAAGTGATTCGCGATGCGTTTCTGCGCGGTGGCGGTTGGCTGGGCCTCTGGCATGCGCCGCTTGCTCTGGCCCTCTTGGGCGCCTTCTTTTTTTGGTTAGCCTGGCGCGTGATGAAAGAGATGCAGGTGAAGGCGTGAGCATTGGAAAATATTTGGCAGGTTGGCGGTGGAACAGCTACTCAACAAAATCCTGAACCTGCGTCTCTGGGCGCTCTTCGTCAAAGAGTTTCACCAAATTAGGCGCAACCGTCGTTTGGTGGTGCTGCTGATCATTCCGCCAACCTTGAACATCATCCTCTTCGGCCTGGCATTGAACCCGACGTTCGAGAATCTGCGGCTGGGGGTGGTCGATTACAGTCGCACGCCGGAGAGCCGCGAGTTGGTTTCAGCCTTCACAGAAGGTCTTGTGTTCCAGACTGAAGGCTACTACGCTTCGCCCGGAGAGATGGGCCAGGCCATCAGCAGAGGCGACCTTGACGCTGGCCTGGTGGTGCCTGGTGACTTTGCTGAAAAGCGGTCGCGGCGAGAAACCGTGCCGGTGCAGTTACTGGTGGATGCCGTTGATGCCAACACTGCGACGATTGCCGGGGGCTATGCGGCGCGCATTGTTGCCAGCCTTAATCAAAAGATCGCCCTGTCTCAGCCGCCGCGACCACAACCAACCGGCAACGGGTCGAACCCACCGAACGTATCGCTTATCGCAAACGCCCATGCGCGCGTTGTCCTGACGCCGCGCCTGACCCTGCTCTACAATCCCGGCCTAAAGAGTTCGTGGTTTATCACCACCGGCATGATTGGGCTGCTCCTGGTGCTGCAGGGATCGGTCGTGTCTGCGGCCTCGCTGGTTCGCGAAAAAGAGGTCGGCACGGTTGAACAACTGCTGATGACGCCGGCCGAGAGTTCAGAGATCATCATGGCCAAAGTTGCGCCGATCTTCCTATTGTTGGCGCTCGATATCGGCTTGGCGCTTGGTGTGGCGTGGTTGGTTTTCGGCGTGCCGGTGCGCGGCAGTTTGCTATTGTTCTTCTTCTCGGCTTCGCTGTGTGTGTTGTGCGGCATCGGACTGGGAATGATGATTGCGACGTTTGCCCGCACGCAACAGCAGGCGCAACTGATGAGTTTCTTCACAAATCCACCGCTTGCCCTTCTTTCAGGCGCCACCACGCCCATTGAGGCCATGCCAACGTGGCTGCAGCCGGTGACCTCGCTCAATCCAGTCAAGCACTTTGCGATCATCTCTCGAGGCATCCTCCTTAAAGGCAGCGGCGTCGAGGTTCTGTATCCGCAACTATTGGCCCTGAGCGTGATTGCCCTGGTGATGGTTTCAATAAGCGCGTGGCGGTTTCGCAAACAACTCGGATGAGCCGAAAATTATTTGACGGGTGAGCGTTGAAACGTCGAACCGGCCGCTCATCGAGTTGGAATGCTGTTTCTTATACGTTCTATGCTGTTTGTTCTGGACACAAATTGGCCAAGCCCTTATTTGATTCGAAAGAGGCGAGTCTTTGTAAATTATTGAGGATCGAGAGGAACTTGGTAGCGGGGGGCGGGATCGAACCGCCGACCTTGGGGTTATGAAAGCGCCCTTGGTTTTGTGCAAACTGTGACATCGAGTCACTCAACTTTAACATTCATTACAACTTGCCGCCGTTACAGAACACTTCGACTTTGCACCAATTGACATGCTTTGACAGTGATTTTCATCGAGTCACGTGACCATAGCGTGACAAAAATTTTGGCCCACCAGTCTTGTTCTTCGGATGAGTTCGGAGCGTTCTCTTTCCCAGCCTCTCTCCGGCTAGCGCTTTCATGCCTTCGCTCAGTTCAACGAACAAGTCACGCTTAGCATCGCGCTTCGTTTTGGTTTTGACTGACCGTTTCATGTTTTCTCTCGCCTTCAAAGATGTGACTCAATGCTGTTTAGGATTGATAGCAAACGGTTCGCGGAAAAGCCCGAAAGGTGCCCGCGCAAGATGAGCGACAGATTAGGTTCGTCCAAAGCCATTCGATTAGCAGCTCGCGCCTGGGACCAACGCTTCTTTCCGATTAGTTGGGCGATTTGAGTTGCTAGATTTGCCTTCAAGAGACGCTCTTCCGCGTCGTGGAAACCAAGATCGGCAAAGACATTGCCGCTGCTCGCGCAAACAGCATTCTTCATTTCCGTCGATTCTCCTTTCGCAGCTTTGATCTCTCGTTCCATCGTTCTAGGGTTAAAGGAACTCGAATCATTTCACACGTCTTTCGAGTCATGCCTTGAGGATTCTATTAGGTATACACTTGAACCGACTCGATTGCTGAATGATCTGTTCTCTAACGAATGATCCTTCACGCTCGACCTTCTGTTGAGCTTCAATAAATGGCATCACATAAGCTGTTCCGTCGATGTTTCCGCGTTTATGTTGTCGCTTGTGTTCTGACTTGATCTTGTTCACCTGATCTCTAGCAGTCGCCAATTGGTCGAATGCTGGTCTTATTTCAGGAAAGTATAGATCAACCAGCATCTGCAATCGCTTGAAATCAACGGTTCGATTTTTATTACTGTCTATGAACATATCGAGAGCGTCATTATACGTAATCTCTCCCTTCATCACGGAAATGAACGGGAGGTTCGATGAGGCGAAGACATTTAGCCATCCTTCATTCAAGAGATACAGTTCTTCTAGCTTATCTCGGATGAATTCTCGCTCTTTTGTTTCTCGTTCAAGCTCGAACTGCAACCGTAGTCTTCGGATATTGCTTCGATTCGTTAGATAGGCGCTAATTAGCGCGATCAAGGCCCCGCCGATAGCCGTGTAAACCGCCACAGGTATGATTTTCAAGAGCTCTACCACTTTGCGCGTCAGTTCCTTATCTTCTCGTGCTGCGGTTTTACCTACTTGGTTAGGAATCGACTAGTCACATCGTATCAAAGAGTCTTCTCGCCAGTCCGATGTTATCTTGTCGCCCTCCCACAACAAATTCTCTCGTTCCTTCCATTTCAGATGCTCGCCCCCATCTTCATCAATCCATGTTTCAAGGTCATGAACAATGCGTGCCCAAAGCCAGGGATTTCCCCCAATGATCATCGAGTCGGAAAATGGTGCCTGAGGTGGCAACGACGCGGCCTTTTGAAGTTTCTCAGAGACGGCGACGGTACAATGTTGAACCTTATAGGGGCAACGCTTTTTCGATTTGACGTATGAAAATTGTTCGGGTATTGAAAGGTAGTTGTTCACATAGTACTGCTCAAGAATTGTTCTTACGCGCGTATCGCTGTGTCGCGAACTGACAATAGCGACGAATCTGTTTAGGGCCCTAGGGCGGTGAGTCGCATGTTCCCACGTTAAGAGCCAAGCCCGTTTGATCTTCTCGCGAGATCTTGCAAGATGAGCAGCCGAGTGAGTTGTCATTGGCCCCCTCCCTTTAGAAGAATTGACGCTTGTCCTATAGGTTGTTTCTTGATCGACGCCGCTATTATTGTGCGCCTGCTACGTTATTGCCAAAGCAAGTCGCCTCCGAACCAATAGCTCAACTTGCGGCTTCACTCAATGAACCAGCCAAAGTGAGCAACGGCGCGCCACTGTGCTATTCTCTGCCTCGCACAAGCTAACAACCAATGCCAGTCAACTCCGACAAGCCACAAAACTGGAAGAAGGACATCGCCCGCTCAGTCGATCTCTATAACGACTGGTTCATCAAGTTCGCTCCGCAGGCATATCGGAACGCTCGTGCCGAGGCGACTGTGGCGGTAGAGAGCGCATTGAAGTTGACGAAGAATCTCACAGACTTGAGCCCAGGAATTCTTCAACAGAATCCGTCAGTGCTGCCAATGCTCCGGATGTCAACCGCGCCACCAATCGCTCGCGATAGATTGATCGGCCTTGCAGGAATACCCGCTGGTCTTGTGTTTAGCATGGAGATCAACAAACGAGTTCCAAAGCGAGCAAGTGATCTCGAATCAAATCTAAAGAAAATCAGCGCGACGATTCTCAAGCTCTCCGACCGAGACATATTTCCCTGGTTGGACAGCGGAGAGAAGCCCAAGAGAACGGAGATACACCGAGCTGCAACAATTGTCGCGGATCGTCTCTGTGGCTCGGTCAGTGATCCGATAATCCGCAACGCTCAGGAGCGAAGACAACTCGCGGGAATCAAGGCGTGGTTGGAGTCTCGTGGTTATACCTATGCGGGAACTGGCTTAACATTCGATCAGCTCGCGCCGGCGACATTCTCATTTCGGCTGAACGTACCGATAAAGTTGGAAGATGGAATCAAACAGATCAATATCCCGATCGATGCGGTCGTGATGCCAAAGAAATCGCGCGGGAATTTCCCATTGCTTATAGAAGCCAAATCCGCAGGCGATTTCACAAACACTAATAAGAGGCGAAAAGAGGAAGCCGTCAAGATTTCACAATTGCGACGAACCTATGGTCCGCATATTCAGTTCATCTTATTTCTCTGCGGATATTTTGATAGCGGTTATCTTGGCTATGAAGCTGCGGAAGGAATAGACTGGGTTTGGGAACATCGTATCGACGATCTCAAGAAGTTTGGATTGTAGAAATGCAGCATGTAGATCAAATAGAAGCCTCACGCTTGAAGGTACAAAAGCATCTCGACTCCTCCAAAACACAAGGGGAGCGCAACAAGTTAGGCCAGTTTGCGACGCCTGGTCCTTTGGCAATCGAAATTCTCGAGTATGCCCGAAAGCTTCTTGCGCCTAACCTTGGTGTGCGATTCCTTGATCCGGCATTCGGGACCGGATCGTTCTACTCTGCCCTGCTCAAGACTTTCCCTCGCGCCCGGATCAAGTCCGCATTAGGATACGAAATCGATCGACACTTTGCTGCGAGTGCAGCAGAACTCTGGAACGATGAGCTTCTGAAACTAGAGAATGAGGATTTCACGAAGCAGATCGTCCCCCAATCAGAAAATGAACAAGCCAATCTAATAATCTGCAACCCCCCATACGTCCGACATCATCACCTTTCGAATAATGATAAGAATCGATTGAACGTCGCGGTCCGCCAATCACTCGGAATCAATTTGAGCGGACTTTCAGGGCTGTATTGCTATTTCATGTGCCTTTCGCATTCGTGGTTGGCGGAGGATGGCCTAGCAGCTTGGTTAATTCCGAGCGAGTTCATGGACGTGAACTACGGACGCGCCATCAAGGATTATCTGCTCAATCATGTAACTCTTCTTCGCATTCATCGATTCGATCCTTCAGATGTTCAGTTCGACGATGCTTTGGTCTCATCCGCAGTTGTTTGGTTTAAGAAGGCAAAGCCAGTTGCGGATCACACAGTGGAATTCACATTCGGAGGAAGCCTTTTAAAGTCCGCGAAATCGGCGAGGATTTCCTCGCAAGTTTTGCGTGATACCGGAAAGTGGACTCAGTTTCCTCAAAACTCCAATCGCCCCGAGAAGGCTGAAAATGAAGTTAAGCTTTCAGACTTGTTCACGATCAAGAGAGGAATCGCGACGGGTGCAAACAAGTTCTTTATTTTGACCCCGGAGAGGATCGCTGAGCTGCACCTGCCAAAAAAATTCCTGATCCCTATATTGCCAAGTGCCAGGTATCTATCCTCTGACGAAATTCTAGCTAATGACCAAGGCAATCCATTGTTGGAGCGCAAGCAATATCTGTTGTCGTGTAAATTGCCGGAAGGTGAAATCAAAGCCAAGTATCCATCGTTGTGGGAATATCTGGAGAGTGGCAAGCGTGAGGGGATTCACGAGAAGTATCTTTCGCAACATCGCTCCCCCTGGTATTCACAGGAACAACGCCAACCGCCTTTGTTCCTCTGCACCTACATCAATCGCAAAAGCAAAACGAACGGTGAAACATTTCGCTTCATTCTCAATCACTCAAAGGCAATCGCCGCGAACGTTTATCTGCTGCTCTACCCGAAGAAGCCACTCGCAGATGCAATCCAAGCCAAGCCCGAACTAGTCAAGTCTCTATGGCAAGCTCTCAAATCAATCACAGCTGAGACGCTTCGAGGCGAAGGTCGAGTTTACGGCGGCGAATTGTATAAGATGGAGCCCAAAGAACTCGGTAATGTCTCTGCCGAAAACATCATGTCAGCTTTGCCAGAACAACTGGTGAAACGCGGCTTGCAAGTAACGCTTTGGTAACTGCTACGTCGAGTTCGCGATTCGAAAATATCGGCGTGTGATAAGTGGCGCGATAATCCATGACTTATGTGTGCTGACCACCCCGTTGTTCAAGCCGCCAAAGAGGCATTCAAAGCGCGCGTTATGGACGGCTGCGATGTTTCAACTCATACCCGTAATGCCCAAGCTATTGCCAAAGCGTGGCGCACTGCGGCGTTCGATCTTGATCCCTCTCGTTACAGATACGAGGTGCCAGTCCGCCCAGAGTTCGACCAACGGATTGACGTGCTGGATCAGAAAGAAATGTGCGCATTTGAGTTCAAGGTGTCAGGTAAGAATGCTACAAGTGAGTTCTACAAAGATGTAGTAAAAGTCTTGCTTTGGAACGAGCGTCACTCGGAGAAGATAAAAAAGCTGGTGTTTATCACTGAGGAAAGCTGCGGGCGCCGCCTACTTGATAGTCCAATGCCGCAGGCTTTCATTCAGTTCTTGCGTAACGGTGACTTAGCCGTCGAGATTGTATATGTTCAAGCCGTTTAGGAATCGAACTGGCGTGTTGAAACGAAGGCGAAGAACTCTATCAGATGTCGTTTGATACCCTCCATACCGCTGATTATTCTCCAAACTCAGCAATCGCTTCGACGTGCGCGGAATAGTCTTATCCAAGTCATCAACCCTAACTTTTTCAATTTCCGTCAACAGATCCGCGCCGCCAATTGGCATAAGCTTCCGGTAATGATTTGGTCCAACTCGGAGTGCGTTGGAACGCCATTTGTTTCCCTGTGTTCTATCTGCACCTAACTACCGCGAGGCTCGCACAGTCGCGCAGGGCGAGGCCGCCGTCAAAGAACAATCGCCACAACCAGGAATGGCTTCAGCAGTTCTCGGGCGAGGGCGCCAACTATGACTACGCTCAGCAACGATCTGATCCCACGGAACAATCGCTGGTTCCCAGTTTGGTAGGACCTCGGTGTAAATTGAACGGCAAAGCTGGTCAAATCTCGCGTAGCCGTCCTCGAAGTAACGCTCTACCATTAGCGATAGCGAACCGTCGTCGATCTTCCCCAACGCGAACTCGTGACTCAAGTTGGTTATCTCTGGAAGCACGGTACCGTCTTCACGGACCACCAGTTTCTTGATTTCCTGGGATACACGTCGATGGCAGCCAGCTCCATTGCAGACATATGCGCCGCATGGATGTGCAAGTAGGAACCTTCGGCTGACACCAATTACGCTGCAGCGTAAGCCTCTGGAACGATACGTGTTGGCAAGGTCGGAAAGCTGAAGAAGCATTCGATTCGACTGCTGAGTCGTAAGGCAATGATCAGCGATGTCCGTACCCCGGCCAAGCTTGAGGAGGGGCTGCACACGAAACTCAAAAGCGCCGGCCAGGGCCGCCCATTCCACAAGCCACGCCAATGAATGAAGGTTGCCTTGAGAAATGGTCGAGACAATCGTGACGGGAATACCGGCTTCCACGATGTTCCGCATACTCAGCTCAGTCGCGCTAAACGCACCGGCATGATTGCGAAAGCGATCGTGGAATTCGGCTTCGCCATCGACACTTATGTTTACCTGCGCATTCGCGTTCTTCAAGAGGGCAATGTGATGCTCCTTGACCAGGGTCCCGTTTGTACAAACTGTAACTTTAAGCCCGCGAACCCTCTCAGCCGCTTGCAGAACTTTCTCGAAGTCGCGGTAAAGAAGCGGCTCGCCGCCCGTAAGGTAGAGCGCGCCAATACCCAAATGTTCACATTCGGCGATAGCGTCAAGCACAGGTTGCAGCGGCAGTTGCTCACGGCGAGAGGGCGAACCTCCCATGTAACAGTGAAGACACGTGAGATTGCAGCGGCCGAGAAGATGCAACATTAAGGTTGCTGATCCGGGCTCGCCGGTTTCAGTCGAGAATTCCATACGCACTCCTACTCGGCCCAACTCTACAGGGGCCCTTCATGTGCACGCCTCTCGACGAGCGAGTTGGGTTCAGTTTGAGATCCTGCCCTGGAAATTCGCTCCCCGACGTACGGAGTCAGGCTTGAACTCTAAACTGAACCGGCCCTCGCTCGAGCGAAAGCGGCTTAGAAAAGGAACTCAACAAATCTGCAGATTTTTAGCTGAGTTTACTCGGCTTGACCACCCGCGGCTGCGGTCGCGAACCTGCGTAGACCGCCGACGCGAAACTGGTCGAGATTAACAACGCCCCAATGCGGACGCGGTGGCACAGTTCCGAAGTCGCCGCCATCGAAGATGAATGAAACGCTCGCACCACTACCGGATTTGGCCAAATCGCCCTTCAGTGCGCCAGCAGCGACTTGATCGATAAGCTGAGCGGAGATTTGCGCAGCCGCTTCAGTAGCTATGGTGTCAGCCAACTCCAAGAGACGACCCCCTTCGATGATTGAGCGTAAGGCTTCTGGAGAGATAGTGAGAGTTAGTTTACCAACTTCTTTTGCCATGGTTTGCCTCCTAAGGGTGCGACAATCCGTCGAGGTCAGATTGCCACAGGATCGGTGGTTAGGATTGTACTGCCGAGGATCTTGCATTCAGGACGGGTGCGCCCGTGAGGGTTGAACCTGCAGAGATTGTAGATCCGAGGCTTGAAAAAAACAGCGCGCCATATTTTTCATGTTTTGACTTATTTGTCAATAGTTACTTGTTTCCTTTTTACGTTCATCTCTTTTACTGGGACCGCGTCTCCGCCGCGGTTAGCGGCATCAGGGGACGGGTCAACTGTTGAGCCCAGTCAATCCAAAATCTAAATGGTGTCAGTTGATCGCCAGTTGCAGCTGACTGGAGCGGACCAGCTCTTTAGGAATCTCTGATAAGTACTCAGGTTTCTGTCAACATCTTTTCCGCGCAAGGCATCGAGCCTTGTTTGCTCGGTATCAGTAAGCCATTTGAAGATTGAGGTTGCTGATAGCGGGGGGAGACTCGAACTGCCGACCTTGGGTTATGAATCCCTTGAACCCTACTCACGTCGTTTAACCGAGGTCTACCGAAACCAGCCGAGTTTGGCCCATAAGCTGCACTCTGCCGCAACAGCTCTTCATGCGAACTCGAAGAACTCACCTAGATTGATCAATTAAGTCTTTGCCTTTTCTCAAACTCAGCGAGCGACAGTCGAGTTCGCTTGACGGTTGGGAGGTGCGACTGGGTCGGCGTCCCAGTCGCACCTGGCTCTTGTCCGGTTACTTCGTTCGCGCCCCCGCGATGTTTGAGTAGCCCGACTTCGCCGTCCCCTTCAGCGCGCGAACCCGATAGTAATAGGTCGTCTTACGCGCTAGATTCCGATCAGTGTAAGTGACCGTGTTGGCCCCGACCGTAACCACCTCAACAAAGCCTGAGTTGAGCGAGGTAGAGCGTTCAATGGAAAAGCTCGTCTCGTCGTTTGAGTTATCACTCCAACCCAGCGTGATCTCACCCCTCGGCTGGCCCGTTTGCTGACTGGTAGCGGTGAGGTTCGTCGGCGCTGCCGGTGGCAGGTTGCACGACTCGTTGCCAACAAACGTATAGCTGGCTGCCGTAGCGAAATCCGACGAGGTGTTCTGGTTAATCGGCAACCCATCGTTGCGGCCGAGGAAGCTACGGGCTTCCATGCTCAGCAGTTGCTGATTTGCGCTCACGTTATCAACCTTGTCGTTAGTGACGCTGATCGTGATGATTCCCTTCACGGGATCGTAGCTGCCTTCAGCGGCGCCAAACCTGGTCGGGATGTTGCCCTGATTCGGCTGGGGATCGAGATAGACCAGCGGGTAACTCACGCGCCCATGCTCGAACGTGAGATTACCGAGCGCGTCGGACTTTGCGGCTAGGTAGTTGCGGTCGTGGTTGGCATCCGGAGTCAGACGATTCCAGATGATGTACCACTGGCTATTCGGCGGTAACGCGCCACCCGATGCAAGCTGCAGTGTGAAGACAAGCTTGTTTGCGCCGCCGGAATAAGGCTCCGCCACGTAAAGTCTTCTCAAATCGACTTGCGGGACCAGCGGTGTGTTTGGCGCATTGTCTAATTCGTCGACGCCGACCGTGATGCCCGGCAGCCGGCAGGCGCTCTCGAGCACCGCCGGCGTAACTTTTACTGATCGGGCGCCCTCGCCGACAGCATTTACGGCGCTAACGCGATAGAAGAGGTTCGAGCCGTTTGCAGCATCCGTATATGAATTTGTGTCCGGCCCGACGCTGGCGAGAAGCGCTTCCGTTCCGGTGCCGACGCCACGATAAACCTTGTACCCGGTGATGACCGAGCCTCCGTCGTCCGGAGTGGACCACGTCAGGAAGGCTGATTGTCCATTCGTGCCCGCGATCAATTGCGGCGCCGCCGGAGCGGACGGAATGGGCGGGTCAAATGCTCTAAAGAGTGGCTTGGCGCCAGACTGCCGCGCAATGGTCGCCTTCGACGCGCCGTCGTTATCGAAACTGTCAACGCGACCGTCGGGCGTGCCGCTGGGACCCGTGCGATCGACGCCCGCGATGCAATCGGGGCTGGTGCAGCCATCGGCATAGGCCACCAAAATGCGGCCTTTGTTATCAATCTGGACATCCATGAAATCCAAAAGGTTGCGTGTGTCAATTGGATCAGACGGACAACTCAGTCCGGCATCGCATAAATTACCGCGCTGTACGGGATCTGTCGGAGTCACGTCCGTCGTGACCCAGGATCCGCCGCTGTCATACGTCGTCGCAACGAAAAGATGCCAGGTGCCCCTGAAGGACGTGCCGCTGCCCATCGCAATGCCGGCATCTGTGGTCGCGAGGAAAGCATAAGCCGCGCGGTCGCTGTCGCCCGCAACAATCGCCGGAAAGGCCATCGTCTTGATGGCGAACGCTCCGTTAACCGGCTGATCATTCACCCAGGTGACGCCTTTATCATGCGAGACAGCAACACGCGGTGTCTGGTCTGCATCCGCGTAGCCGAAGTAGATTGTGCCGTCTTCGCCCGCGCTAACTGACGGGTCCCAGGAACTTATATGACTCCCAGGCACAGTACGAATTGCCCAGGTAAGGCCGTTGTCCTCTGAAACGGCCACACCTTGCTCATCCTGTCCTCTCTCTTCGCTGAAGCAAGAAGCGTTGGGAACGTAAATCGTGCCGTCGGACGCGACTTTGATGTGGCCATGAATACCGCCGCATTGCGTCAGGTTGTACATCGGCACACCTGGGCCATAGGTCTGGCCGCCATCCAGGCTCATGGCAAACTCCGCCAGCGCGATGTCCTGCGCGGCGTAGTAGACAGCGTGTTGGTAAGGGCCAATAGGAGATGCGGTCGATCCAAATGGGCCGCCGCCGATGGTCTGGTGGTCGACGCCGGTATTGATCCCTGATCCCTGGCTTGGCTTCCAGGTATCGCCGTCGTCATCGGTATAGGCGCTCAAGCTTTGTTTCGTACCGACGACAAGCTGCGAAACAAACGTGCGTCCCGTCTTGCTGTCTGTGAAGAGGATCGGATCGTTGGTGTTGATGCTGGTCGTCAGGTAACTCTTATCAGACCACGCGACTTGGGCCGGCGAAGAGCTGTCGTCGAAGACAGCCCGCAGCGTCTGCTTGCCGGCGAGATACATGACGTTGTTATTTTTAAAGTTGATACCCACGGTCGGCTCGCCGGCGTCGTTACCCAGACCACCGGGCGCGGCGTAAGTAGAAAATCTGGGAGCCGGTTCGGTCGAGGGCGTTGGCGTCACAGTAGGACTTGGCGTCGGGGTTGGCGATGGCACGGCTTTATTCACTACCGTGGCCGTACCGGTGTACTGATCAGCCGCTGTCGCCGCGTAATAGACGACGTGAACTGCGTAAACACCGGTCCCCTGGTCCGGGTTGTCAGGATCGAGGTCGACATCTTCCTGGGTCAGAGGCCCGGTCGGGGATGTAGCACCGCGGCCTGAGCTGGCGACTTCCGGCCCATCTAAGGAATCTTTGTGAACGTAGAGGTCATAGTCGGTGGTTGGGCTTAGCCAACTGATCGTGACATGGACCTGTTTGCCCACCCAGTCGGCTGGAGTGCCCGACAGTGTCAGGTAAAACGTGTCGCAGGTGACTCCTTCTTCGCAAAGGTCTTCACCGGCTAAGACGAGTGGTGCATTCAGGGCGCCGCCGCCAATGGCCATTCCATGCCAGCTTAGCGGCGTGGAGCCTGGCGTGATCGTTCCCGCAGTCGGATCCGAAGCATGGGCAGTCGGTGCCGTTACAAGTGCAAAAGCCAGGATGGCGATGTAGCACAGGAGTGCGATTAGCACGCTGAAGGAGTTTAGCGCGCTACAGGAAATGATTTTTGAAAGTAGCGAAGCTCTGTGGTCTGTATTTTGTCTTTTTGTTCGAGGATTGTTTTGCGAACGCCAATAGGCCTTTCGCGGGTTTACTGTTTTAACATTCGATTTCATTTATGTAGCGCTCCCATAAACGGCGACGAAATTCGCAGCATGGACGCGCCGAACGACCGTGCCGCAAATGCTATGCAGAGTTAATGGCCTCATGCGCCATCGATAAGCAGTAGCCGACGCCTACACTTTATTTAGGGGACTTGAGAAAACCTTGAGGAATCCTTGAGAACAGGCAGAATTTATTGAAAGTGTCGTAATGAGCCCAAAATTTCGAGCTTTTTGAATCTGGGTGGGGGACCGATTGGGAGCCAATTCGATTTCGGCTCTACCGCTTTAGTGGAGTTTGAATCACGCATTTTCCGCGTTCCAGTACCTCTGCTGCTGGCGCTCGGCCCACGCCCAGAACCGGCTGTGCTGTATGTTCGCTTCTTAGCACCTTTGCCACTAAGCTGCCTTCACCTCCCTGCTCTCATCGCTACGACGAACGACCTCAACTGAACACTTCGCAAGTAACACGACAGCCTGCGAAACTGATTCCAGCACAAGCCGATGCCACGTGCCATAGCCATGAGAGCCCACGACAATCAGGTCGGCTTTCCAGAGTTCAGCTTCTTCGATAATTGCGGACTGTGGTGGCCCGGCAAGTACCTGGCCGGTAACATTCATCGCTAGAGTAAAGGCCTTCTTCAGTCTTGTGGAGGCTACATCGACGACTCTCTGTGCCTGCTCTCGCACGGCTCGCTCCATTTCATCGTAGTATTCCGGCTGGATGGCCCCCGCCTCAGGAATCGGACTCAGCGGTATCTGAAACGCAGAAACAATCCTGAACTTGCTGTTCGAAGGCCAGGGCCGCGACGCTACTTCACTAACCGCTGCTTCGCTCCAGGGCGATCCATCAACTGCCAGGAGAACTCTCATAACCTTTCACCTCGTCCTCACGCCCCGTCCGGAATGGTCGCAAAACCTTTCACAAGGCTAATGCGGCAACTTGAGTCTCAGTTTTCCGCACGGATGACATCAAAGGCTTAAGCGGTCGAGTCACCAATACTGGACAAGGAGCTTGGCGTAATACTCGATCTACATTCGATCCGAATAGGGCCCGCATACCGAAACCCGCCCCATGTGCCCCCAGGCAGATGAGATCAATGTTGTTCTTTTCCGCGTAATTAAGTATTTCGCGGTAAGGCTGGCCCTCGCTGACAACGTGCTTGATATCGCACCAAAGATGCCCCTCTTGAGGAACTGCTCTTTGTAAACGGTGCGCGGCTTTGTGATAGGTTCCTTCCCTGCCGAGTGGGTACCAGGAGATTTCCGATTCTTCGACCGAAAAAGGCGGCAGTACGTGCAGCAAATGCAACTCCGATTGATATTCCTGGGCGAACGATAACGCATAACTAAGCGCCAACTCGGAGTAATCCGAGAAATCGTAAGCCACGAGAACGCGTTTCAGTTCGATCCTGCTTTCCGAGCCACTTACCCAATCGCGTTCATCGGTATGCATTACCAGAACGGGGCAAGGTGCAGTGCGCGAAACCGACTCGGCGGTCGACCCCAGGAGTGCCGCGCGATGCGGCCGACGGCGTGAGCGCATGACGATCAGATCAGCGCTATACTTAGCAGCTTCGCGCGCAATCGCTGCGCCAGTGTCGTCACAATTGACTACGAGGATCTTCCAATCGAGTCCTGCCAACTCAGTTGAACCCGAGTACTTCATCAGCGCCTCTTTGATCGCCTGAGCCGCTTTATCGTGGGCGCCTTGCTTCGCCGGCCCGTCACCAATGAGGTCGCAATGCAAAAGGATAAGCTCGGCGTTATATGCCCGCGCCAGTGCTATCGCATATCGCAAAGCCTCGTCAGAGTCGGGCGAGAGATCGGTGGGACAAAGGATGCATTCGATTTTCATAAGCTTCGTCAGGGTCGCAGCCCCTGCCTCCTAACGGAGTTTGAGCAATGATTGTGCCGGAGCGACATTTGTGCATTTTCGGCCATTCATGACCTACAACTGCGAATAATCACTTAACCATCAGAGATATTCCGCAGTCAGCGGCCGAGAGCTATCAACCTCATTGCAGCAACCCAGTATGTGTACCAGGCGCAAGCCAGGACAGCTGCGGTAAAATCCTGGCCGGCAGCTTTGACCGATGGCACGGAGGGTTGCTAATCAGCAGGCCCCTGGCTACGTCGACCGCGACGGAGATCAGTCAGCGGATCGCTACACGAGCCGGCCTAAAACCGTTGCGGCGCGCCGCTCACAACGCGCACCGTATCGCGCGCGATTAGCAATTCTTCGTTCGTAGGGATTACGTAGACAGCTACGCGAGATGTTTCCGCGCTGATAGGCCCTTCGCGCGCGGCGGTGTGGGCCGCATTGAGTTCCGCATCAAGTTCGATTCCCAACCACGACAGTCCCGCACAGATAGCGGCGCGAACTTCCGAAGAGTTTTCGCCAATGCCGCCTGTGAAGATGATCGCATCCGCGCCGTTCATCGCTGCGAGGTAAGCGCCGATGTACTTGCGCACGCGGTAGCAAAAGATTTCGATGGCCAGCCGTGCTCGCCGATCATTATGCTCATGCGCCTCGGCGAGCAGTTCGCGCATGTCGTCCGTCAGGCCTGAGATGCCGAGTAAGCCGGATTGCTTGTTCAGCAAACTCTCCACTTCTCGTGCCGACAAGCCCTCTTTGGCCGAGATGAATTCAACCACTGAGGCGTCCACATCTCCCGAGCGTGTTCCCATGACCAGGCCTTCGAGTGGCGTCAGTCCCATCGAAGTGTCAATGCAGTCGCCGGCGCGGATCGCTGCAACTGAGCAACCGTTGCCCAGATGGAGCGTGATGACGTTGGTCGCTTCGCGCGGTATTCCGCGCAAGGTGCGATATCGATAGGCGACGTAGCGGTGCGAGGTGCCGTGAAAACCATAACGGCGAATGCGATGGCGGCGGTAAAGTTGATACGGCAAGGCGTAGAGGTAAGCATGGTCAGGCAGCGTTTGATGAAAGGCTGTGTCAAAGACCGCGACTTGCGGCAGGCCCGCGCCTAAACTTGCTCGCGCTGCCGTGATGCCTTCAATATTTGCCGGATTATGCAGCGGCGCAAGATCGATACAATCCTCGATGCCGCGCAAGACTTCGTCCGTAATCAGTACCGAGCGCGTGAAGCGCTCGCCGCCATGCACCACGCGATGCCCGACGGCATGAATATCCGCAATGCTGCTTATGCCGCCAACGCCTGATTCATCCAAGACAATCCAGCGCAGAATCATCTCAACCGCCGCGCGAGTGTCTCGGACCGGTGCGGCAGAGCGTTGCGGCGTGCCTCCCTGGGCAGTGAATGTGATCACTCCGGCGCCGCCGATGCGTTCGATGATGCCGTGCGCGAGCCGCTCATCAGAGTTCTGCTCGATGCGTTCTAGATCTGTGCCAATCAGTTGAAACTTGACCGACGAGCTGCCACAGTTGAGTACTAATACATTCATTAGCCTGAATTATGGTCGAGGATCACCCGTACGGCCAATTCCAGATCGCCCCGAACTCGTCTCAAGTGGCCTGACACACTTCCCAGGGAGGCGCTTTTTCTATTTGCATTTTGTTATCTCCTTTTGTCAATGATAGCCAACCTTTTAGCATTTGATTCGACAGCGCGTGGCCTGGTCGGAACAGGCAATGTTTTAGCTGCCAAACGGTTAACCTGGGCTAAAGTTGCGCCGAACTTCTACTTCGTGGCTGCCGCAGTATTAGCATCGGATGCTCACAGACTGCAGTGCTCTTATTGATCGCTTACGGCTGAATCGCTACTTTTAGCACTCCGTCAGATCGCTCTCCAAAAAGCTTATAAGCAGCGGCAATGTTTTCGAGTTTGAAGCTGTGTGTCAGCAGAGGCGTGAGATCGACGCGGCCGTGGCGAACGACCTCCATCAATCTGCGCATGCGTTCCTTACCGCCCGGGCACAGCGTCGTGACGATCTTGTGATCACCGATGCCCGCCGCAAATGCTTCATAGGGGATCTGCAGCTTGCCCGAATAGACACCGAGGCTGGACAATGTTCCCGCGGGTCGAAGGCTGCGCAACGAACTCTCAAACGTCTGTTGGGTGCCTAACGCTTCGATTGCTACATCAGCGCCACCGGCGGTCAATCGCTTCACTTCAGCTACAACATCAACGTCGCGATAGTCGAGTGTTACATCCGCACCCATGCGTTTCGACATAGCAAGGCGATGCTCGTCTCCATCGACGCCGATGATTAACGACGCTCCTAATAGTCTGGCGCCGGCCGTTGCACATAAACCGATGGGTCCCTGTGCGAAAACGACGACCGAGTCACCTATTTTTATCCTCGCGGACTCGGCGCCTCCAAATCCGGTGGAAGCGATATCAGCGAGTAGAACTACTTGTTCGTCACTCAACTCGTCAGGGATCTTTGCCAGGTTGGCTTGGGCATAGGGCACTCGGAGAAACTCGGCCTGGGCCCCGTTGATTGTGTTACCGAAGCGCCAGCCTCCGAGTGCCTCATATCCCTCGCCATGTCCGCATTGTGACGCGTGTCC
This sequence comes from Pyrinomonadaceae bacterium, assembly GCA_036507195.1. Taxonomy (GTDB): domain Bacteria; phylum Acidobacteriota; class Blastocatellia; order Pyrinomonadales; family Pyrinomonadaceae; genus PSRF01. Next base: position 28,001 of record DASXQM010000174.1, read on the forward strand.
TGACAGGCAAGCGCGGCATTGGCCGCAGGGCGTAATTGCGCCGACGAGCACGCGGTTGCCGATCTGATAGCCGGTAACGCCGTCGCCAAGCTCCTCAATCACACCAACAGCTTCATGACCAATGATAAGCCCAGGCTTGACCGGGTACTCGCCGCGCACGATGTGGAGGTCTGTGCCGCAGATCGTGGTGAGGGTGAACCCGGATAACGGCTTCACCCACCCCCGCTCGCGGCCTTTCAACCTCTTCTACACGGATTTCATCCTTGCCGTGGAAGACAGTTGCTTTCATCTTTCCGTCGCTAGTGACTTCCCGAGTTGGAGAACCTTGTTCCGCTGGGGTGCGAGTCTCGGTCGAAGGCGTAATGATGGCTTGCATGGGCTTATGTCCTTTGGTTTAGTGTTCGGTCTGCACGCGCTGCCAGCAGTCAAGGCAGAATGCGATGGCAGGGTCAAAATCGAGTTTTGTGTCCTCTATCCATCTGCGACATTTGCTGCAGTTGCCATACGAACCTGACATTAATCGATCAAGAGCATCGTCGATCTTGCACAAGCGCGATTGAAGCAGTTCACGATGCCAGTTTGCAGTGCGCATTGCATCTTCATTCGACATCCGCTGTGTTCCCGCCAGGCCTTCATAAGCCGGTGCACACTCTTTGAGCAAAGCTTCGCAAATATCCTCTCGTTCGGAATGCAGGCGGTTCCATACAACCCCACCATTTCGCTCGAGGGTATTGTTAATTATGCGAAAATTCGGACTGGCACTCATGATTATCTCCATGTGTCTTTCCTTTTCTCGTGACTTCGACCGAGCAATGTGCGCGGGCAGCGACCGCGGCGGCTACGCCGCCAAGTACAAAACGTTCAAAGAGAGTCCCGAAGCCGATCGATCGCTCATTCCTCCGCTACGCCAGTGATGCGGTCGACGATGATGCGAAACACAACACTGTCTGGCGCACTGGCGTCTTTGGCCATCACTGATTCAACTGGAGTCAGTAGCGGAAAGCGAGCAAGCAGCTTGCTGAGGACGGCTCTCCGGTCACTCGGGACGCGAATTTCCTCGAAGTTGCCATATGCAATGACGCTACGCCATTCAAAATAATTGTCGATTTCGTCTACTTGTAGGCAGGCACGTGGATGCTTGCGAAGCACATCGAGCTTTAGGCCCGGCAAGGAATGGCTGTAGATTGACTCGTCCGCAAACAGATAGTTGATCGGCACAACATACGGCTCGCCGTTATCAACGCAGCCGAGTCGCCCGATTCTGGCACCAGCAATCAAGTTCCGCGCTTCCGTTTCGCTCAGCATTCTTGTCATAGCACTCTCCAGCTACCGGCTGACACCCGCCTTTCGGGCCGTTTCTTCTACTGACGAGTTTGCAACGTGTGTGCCGTTAGAAATGCGCCGGAAAGACGATTGGGTAGGCGTTTGCTGAGGAGAATTGCGAAGCTTTGAGTAGAAGCACGCAGTCCGGAACGATCGATCACCGGTGAGGGCTTGTCTTCCAGGATTAATACTCAGCTAGGATGGGAGTAAATGGCTCATTGACCAGCGGGAGATGAATGCTGAAGGTCGAGCCTTTGCCTTGAGCAGAAATCTACCTTTCAGGCATGGCGAGCTTTGAGGTGTTTGTTCGCGGGAGCAGTCGAGGCAGTTAGTTGTTCCTTGAAAAGGCGGGCTGAGGCGTCGAGGAAATCGTAGGAAGTGACGATGCCGACAAGTTGTCCATCGTCTACAACGGGAAGACAGCCTACTTTGTTGCGGCGCATTAGTTCCAATGCTTCCAGGGTCGGCGTTGTGGACGAAACCGTTACCGGATCAATCGTCATGATCTCGCTCACCGTCAGCGGATCGGCGTTCTGCTTCTGTGTTCTGCGGGTCAACAAACGCAGCAAAGCTCGATGAGTGACTAAACCTACGAGCCGTCCTTCTTCATCTTCAACAGGAACATGGCGGATGTGGCGCCAATCCATCACGCTGGCAGCGAGATCAACCAGGTCGGCAGGGCGCACGGTAAAAAGATCGGTGGCCATGAACTGCCCCACGGTTTGATAGCTCTGACTCCAATCTGCGTTTTCCGTCGCTTCAATAATCGGCCAGGTGTGCACCGGTTTGCCCTCCTTTTGTCGCTGAAGCATCGTCGCAGTGAGCGCTCGATAACGGGCATCTCTCGGGCCGGGACCTTTCGTGGCCGCGAGAGATTTCAACGTCCACTGCGCACCAGTCTGCGCACTTTGCACTCTTTCACCGATGACGCCCAGGTATCTGTCGATATCCGACGTATCGACACCGGCACTTTCCAAACCCTGCCGCGCAAGTAAGAGCAAATGATCCAGAATCAATGCGGAGGCTGAATAGCTTTTCCCATCGATCCAGTTAAACTGAGCATTCAAGCCATGTCGCGCCGCGGCGAAGAAGTTTGCCTTGGCGTCATCAAAGATCATCCGCTTCGAGATATCACCGTATTCACTCGGTAAAGACAACATCAGACCCACGAAGAAAGCTGCATTGGCAATCTCGTCGATGGTGGTTGGTCCAGCAGGAAGCGCGCGGTTCTCGATCCGCAAATGTGCTACGCCATTGCTGACGCCGTAGCAGGCGCGATTCCACGGCCAGACTGTCCCGTTATGCATGCGTAGCGCTGAAAGTAAAGGTATTTCGCCACGCGCCAAAACCTGCATCGGGTCCTCGTCCGCACGCGTGATCATGATCGGGCGAAAGCGCGCAATCTGATCATGCAGCAACTCAATGACGGATTGCTTTAACCATTGCTCGCCAAAGCCCACACGGGTTGGCTGGCTGCGCGCGAGTTGGTTACGCGAACGAGCGTCGGCCGAATGTTGGAAGAGTGCGAGGCGCGTCTCCTGCCATAATCGATGACCAAACAAGAGTGGAGAGTTCACAGCGGCGGCCAGCACCGGGGCAGTGATGGCCTGCGCAATGTTGTAGGTGACCACGAAGTCCGAAGGGTTGACCTGAAAGTGAACCTGAAAGCTGGTGTTGCACGACTCCATCATCATGTTGTCATGCGTAAGTTGCAGTTCATCCAACCCTTTGATGTGGATCGAGAAAGGTCCGCCTCGTAGCTGCGTAACGGAACGGTTCAGCTCGTGGTAGCGCGGCATCGGGGTCAGATTTGCAAGCGTAAGATCTGAAACTCTCAGCGTCGGAAGAATTCCGGCGAGCAATACATCGGCTCCGAACTCCGCCGCTGACAAGCGCGCTTTCGCTAAGACTTCCTTCAACTCTTCATGCATCAAGTGGAAGCAACGCCCGGTCAATTCTAGCGGCGTCAAGTTGGCCTCCAGATTGAAGCGTGCCATCTCAGTCGTTAGCCGGTCATCGCCGGCACGCCCCAGCACTTCCATCGCGAGAGGCGCCGGCCGCAGGTTCCGATCGATGATAAACATCTCCTGCTCAGCGCCAATGCGGCGCACTCCGCTCTCGATGCAACCATTTTCCAACATGAATGCGAGTGCGCGCAGATCAGCCAGCAAAGCCTGCATGAACTCACGCAGCTTTCCCTCGTCAAGCTCCTGTTCAACGTTATGCTCGCCCATATAAATCCTTCTCTTATCACGCAGCAGCAAGTTCGAGGCCACGCGCTAAACCACGCACGATAGAACGCTTGATAATGTTATTTAGGGCTGCATCGCCTTCATCTGAGGAGGGACCTACATCACGGCCGAAACTCTGCGCAATATTCCGACACCAGCAAAACAAATTGCGAGATATCACACTCTCGTTGGCGTTACTCTTGGGCCGATGCTGGCAAAAACCGGCTTTTTTGTCAGGTTCGGGCTATGTGTGCTAGCGCACGGACAGCCTCACTTCACCTGTGCTAAAAAGTTAACTCCCTAAAAGACATCGGGCTAGCCACGTCCCTGTGCCGGCTATCGTCTTTTATTCATGCTGACTAAAACCGGAGTTTCCCGATGCCATCCCCAAAACAAACCATTCCTGTCAAAATCCGAATGATCGACGCCGTGCACAAAGAGACTAGCAAGATTACCGAGCCCACGCCGACGCAGATAGTCCGTGTACCCTACGCGGACCCGCATGGGGACCACGCGCTGCGAACCTCAGAAATTCGTTACCGGCGGCTCTTCGAGGCCGCCCGAGACGGGATCCTTATTCTTAATGCCGCCACTCTCGAGATTACCGACGTGAATCCATTTATGACGGAGTTATTGGGTTACTCCAACGGCGAATTTCTGGGGAAGGAACTTTGGGAAATCGGTCTGTTCAGCGATAAGGATGCGAGCCAGGCTGCGTTTCGAGAGTTGCAGGAAACAGGCTACCTACGTTACGAAGACTTACCACTGCAAACAAGACACGGGGAGAGCCGGGAAGTGGAGTTTGTCAGCAACGTCTATGAAGAGGACGGCCAGCAAGTTATTCAATGCAACATCCGCGACATCACTGCCCGCAAGGGTGCGGAGGAAGAACGTGAGCTGCTTTTGGAGAAGGCGCAGACGGCGCACGCGGAGGCTGATATAGCTAACACCATCAAGGATGAGTTTCTCGCCATCTTGTCACACGAATTGCGCACTCCACTCACTTCGATTCTCGGCTGGTCGAATCTGCTCACTGACGGGAATCTCGATGGGCCAACATCAAAACGTGCTCTCGAGATCATCGTTCGTAACGCCCGCGCGCAAAGACAACTCATTGACGATCTGCTTGACATCTCGCGCATCGTTACGGGCAAGCTCCGCCTCACTGTGCGCTCAGTCGACCTCGCGCCGATTATCGAAGCAGTCGTCGACGGCTTGCGTCCGGCGGCTGAGGCCAGAAGCATTCATCTCCAGACAGCACTTGATTCACGAATCAGCCCGATCTCCGGCGACCCTGACCGACTCCAGCAAATTATCTGGAATCTTTTGTCTAACGCGATCAAGTTCACACCCAAAGGCGGGCGCGTCGAGATTCGCCTTGAGCGCATCGACTCCCACGTTGAGATCACCATTAGCGACACGGGGCAAGGCATCGCTCCCGAGTTTCTGCTTCACGTCTTCGAGCGTTTCCGTCAGTCCGACTCGTCAAGCACACGAAGGCACGGAGGCCTTGGCCTCGGGCTCTCGATCGTGAGTCAGTTGGTTGAGCTGCACGGCGGGACGGTGAGGGCTGAAAGTCCGGGTGAAGGAAAGGGGACAATCCTCAAGGTCATACTCCCACTGATTAGCGTCCATCATGAACTGAGCGACATAGATCTGACGCACACCTTGATCGGGGGCAAGACTCTGACTGACTGGCAACCATCGCTCGCTGATCTTCGTGTGCTCGTCGTTGATGATGAACCTGATGCGCGCGAGCTGATCGCGGCGGTACTGACAGGGCACGGCGCGGAAGTGATCACTGTCGGATCAGCCAATGAAGCGCTGGAAGAAATGGAGCGACAACGCTTCGACGTGCTCGTCTCGGATATCGGGATGCCGTTAATGAACGGCTATGGGCTGATTGAGAAAGTACGCCAGCTTCCGGAAGAGCGCGGGGGCAGAATTCCAGCCGCGGCACTAACAGCCTACGCCGGCGTCGAAGATCGGATGCGCGTGCTCTCGGCTGGCTACCAGATGCATATCCCAAAGCCGGTCGAACCCGCGGAGTTGGCAACCGTTGTGGCAAATCTTGCCAAGCGCTACGCCGTGCCATTAGTTATTTAGGCGGCCGAGCGGCAAACCACCATTCTCATTGGTCCGTCGCCCGGAGTGATTGGTTGACTTTTTGTGCCAACATGCCAACACCTGACTCCGAAGTGTGCTAATCGTCCAATGGTACGAGCCCGGTTCTGATCGCATAGCGCACCAGCCCCGCCGTGTGGTGAATATCCAGGCGGTCCGTTAACAACATGCGATGCGTCTCAACCGTCTTGACGCTGATATTCAGGAGCAGGGCAATTTGTTTGGTCGAATTACCCTCGGCCGTTAACCGCAAGACCTCGCGCTGGCGTGGCGTCAAACGTTCGAAGGTTTCACTGACAACCCCGAGCCGCACAAAATCCACCAGGCGCTTTGTCGCAGAGGCGCCGACATGCGTTTTGCCGTTCGCGACCGTCTTGACCGCAAACTGCAGCTCGGCGGCTGAGGCGGTCATGGCCAAATAGCCTATGGCGCCGCAATCCAATGCCCGCCTCAGATCTCTTTCATCGGCGTGCGCTGAAAGGATGATGACGTGCACCCGAGGACATTCCTTCGACACGCGGGCAGTCACCTCAAAGCCATTCAATCGGGACAGCGCGCTTTCTATCAAAGCTACGTCAGGATGATGCTGCTTGATCAGTCGTAAGGCCTCGGCGCCATCGCCGGCTTCGGCGACAATTTGCAGTTCCGGAAGCTTCTCGAGTATCGCTCGAAGTCCACCCCTTATCAGAGCGTGGTCGTCCGCTATCAAAACCCGAATTTGCTTCACCGCGAATTACTCCTTCGTTGTTGGTCCGTGCTCGGAGAATTCAAGCGATGACGATTCTTGCTTCCTGGGACGGCGAAGCGAATTGAGCATAGGACTACACCATTAGGAGCCGGCCATTGCTTGAAGCTTTGATTCACAATGAGAGTACAGGCGAGGACGAGAGACGAATATCAGGATAACTTTGATTTTTCTGTCATGTGTGGCGATGAGGAGTGTCAGTGTTTCCCCTACAAGACGACAATTGAAGGCGACTGATCAGAAGGCAGGAAAAGCGAGCTGTTTCTTTCGTACTAATCAACCAGGCTGTTCTGAATCGCGTAGTGGGTGAGTTCCGCGTTAGTCTTCATACCCATCTTCTCAAGGAGGCGCGCCCGGTAGGTGCTAATGGTCTTATCACTCAACGAGAGCAGAACGGCAATCTCGCCTACGGTTTTCCCCGAAGCAATCAAGCACATCACCTCAAACTCACGATCAGAAAGGATCTGATGAGGCGGGCCATCGCTTCCTCTTTCCAGATCGATAACGAGTTCCTCGGCCAGTGCGTGGCTTACATACCTACCCCCTTCCGCGACTTTGTTTATCGCTCTGACCAACTCTGCTCGCGGGCTGTCTTTGGTTATGTAACCCGCCGCCCCTGCCTTGAATGCCCGGCGCGCATATTGTTCCTCCGAATGCATAGTGAGAATCAGCACCGGAAGCCGGGGACGAAGCTCCTTCAACTCTTTTAAGACTTCCAGCCCACTTCTACCGCCTAACGTAAGATCGAGTACGACGAGATCCCAGTTCTGCTCAGCGATGAGTCTGAGCGCCTCCGAAGCCGTGCTGGCCTCGCCAAAGGTATTCTCGTCCGGTTGTTCATTGAGTATCTTCTTGAGGCCGTGCCGAACGATCTCATGGTCCTCAATGATGAGAATTTTCTTCATCGCCCAACCTCATGCGTCGCTCGCTTTGTTTAATAACAGCCCCGTTATCATTTAGGAGAATCCGTTGTCATCGCCAGTTTAGAGTTTGGCACACGTACAGTAACCACAGTTCCTCGCCCTTCAACCCCGGTGAGCTCGATCTCTCCCCCGACTAGATGAGCACGTTCTCGCATACCGAGCAGACCAAGTGATTGCAATCTCGCTCTGTCGTCTTTGGTGATTCCTCTTCCGTTGTCGCTGACCGTCAAAACGAATTCACCTGCCTCTTCTCTAATGGCCACCTCCACTCTTGTCGCCTGCGCATGACGAAGAATATTAGTCAGAGCTTCCTGAAAAATGCGAAAGACGGCCGTTGATTGCTCCTGATTCAAATGAAGATTCTCTACAGCACAATCGCAATGGCAGATGATTCCCGTGCGAGTCTGAAACTGCCGCGCCTGCCATTCAATCGCTTCCGCGAGTCCAAGGTCATCCAACACACTTGGTCGCAGTTCCGAAGAGATTCTTCTGACGGCGCTGATAATAGAATCTATCAGCTTCATCATGGACTCCAGCTTCTCTTGCAATACCTGTAGTTGCGCCTGATCTCTCGACTCGGAAATCGCTTTATCGAAACTTTCCAGATCCCATTTCAAGCTGGTCAGTGCACCACCCAGCTCATCATGAATCTCCCGAGCGATGCGATTTCCTTCCTCTTCCCTGGCCGACTGCAGCCGGGCGGATAAAGCGCGCAACTGTTCGCTAGTTGCTTTGAGTTTCTCTTCAGCGCGTTTTAGCTCCGTCACATCCTGTGTAGCTCCGACCACCCTGATCGGATTTCCATTTTCATCGCTCACAATAAACCCACGTGAATGAACAATCCGCTCATCGCCATCAGTTCTAAGCACGCGGTAATAGAAACTGTATGGCTCCTTACTCTTGATAGAGCTTGTGACAGTATGGAATACCAAATCTCGATCTTCCGGATGGATAAACGGCATTGCGTCGCCGGCGACCTTCATTTTTCCTGGTTGGATACCGAAAATGCGATAGAGCTCGTCGGACCAGGTTACGCTGTTAGTGGCTAAGTCATAATCCCAACTGCCGACGTGGGCCAGGCGCTGAGCTTCGGCCAACTGACTCTCGCTCTGCTTGAGCTTCTCTTCCGCCCGCTTGCGATCCTCAATGTCGATTGATATTCCGTACCACTTTACGAGGTTTCCCTGCTCGTCGCGTAGCGGGGCGGTGCGAACCAGGAACCAGCGATATTCCCCGTCAGCCCGCCGCAAGCGCATTTCATCCTCGGAAGGTTCCCCGGCGGCCATGTTCGCAAGCCAATTTTCCATCACACCCGGAAGGTCTTCGGGATGGATTATGCTCGTCGGCCCTTCAATTTCCTCCTCCAAAGAAAGGCCGGTATAGTCCAGCGAACGCTGATTGACAAAATCAACGGCGCCGTCAGGCCGAACGCTCCAGGCCATAATGGGAATTGTGTCGATGATAAGCCGAATACGATCTTCGCTTCGGCGCAAAGCATCCTCGGCATGCTTGCGCTCAGTAATATCTTCGGCAATTCCAGCGATGCGATAGAAACGCCCTGACTCATCTTTAATGGGGAATGCACGATCCCATATCCAGCGGATCGACCCGTCCGGCCGCACGACGCGATACTCAATCTCAAAATCCCGATCACGGTCCCGCCCAAGCAGTTCAGTTACACGGGCATCATCTTCAGGGTGAATTGCAGCGATAAAGGAGTGTGGGTCTTGATACAGACTCTCGCAGGATCGTCCCCAGACAGCCTCATACGCAGGACTGATATAAAGCGTTTTGCTTGAATCGGTCGTGGTCAGCCAGAAGACCTCATGGATGTTCTCGGCGATCTGACGGAAACGTTGTTCGCTCTCACCCAATGCAGCGGTCCGCTGCAGGATCCTTTTTCTGAGCATCCGATTCCACCCGACCAGGCCCGCGATGAGCAGCATCGCCACCACCACCGCGTAGCCCGCGTAGGTGAGGTAATGCTCATACCTATTGATGGGGCTGCCAAACCATTTCACATCTATTTGCTTCAACTCGCCTGGTTCGATGGCCGCGAAGCCCTCCGACACTGTACGCAGCGTGGCCGCATCCCCTTTGCGCACTGCCCGTCGGAGTTCGTCCCGGAATATCGGCGCCGAGTGCCGAAATTCGGCCTCCAGGCCGATTTTATTCAAAAGATAAAGGGCCGACGGGTCATCGACCACAAAGACGTTGATTTTATGCTGCTTCGCCGCCTCGATGATCGCTTCGTTATTTTGAAACAGGATCACGGTTGTCACCCCGTTCTCCTTGAGTGTGTCAATATGTTGATCCCCAGTCTTGACCCCGACGGGAAATCCTTTCAGCGACGCAAGGTCCGTAATACCGGAAATGTCGTTGCGAAAGTAGATCGACGCTTCGATCGTGCTATACGCCGGAGTGAAATCAAAGTAGTCTCGGCGCTCGGCCGTCTCGACGATGCTGTCGATCACATCGAACTCGCCCGCGCGCATGCGCCCCAACGCTTCGCCCCAGTCCATCGCGTGGATCTCGACCTTGATCCCCGTCTTCTTTTCCCACGTCTGCCATTGATCGATCAGGATGCCCTGCAACTTGCCTTCGTCCGATTGAAACGAGTAAGGCGCGTAGGCGTTGTCCATCACCACCCGGATGGTTCGCGGCGTCTCGACGGCAGTCTGCGCCACGACGCCGGACGAAACCAATGCCAGCGCAAAAATGAGAAGGCGCGGTATCTCCTTGATCAGCGCGACGGCAACCGACAGAACAGCCACCCCGTAGCTTAAAATCACAGATGGCTTGGGCCACCAGAGAGGACCGGACTGCGACATACTTCTACCTCCAGGTAGTGGCAGCGGAGGTTCAAAAAATCTTCATACACAACCCGTGAAAGCGTAAAAGCCTTGAGCAAGAAAGGTGAGGAGCCCAACAACCGCATTGGTGCATCATGCTCGCTACCTGGAGCAATGCAGAAGTGCCGGCTGTCAAGAGCGGCGCAACGAAGTATTTTACGCCTTGGTGAAGAGAGGAAGGAAAACACGCACGCTTTTTGAACTCTGCGCTCGCTATAAACTGCTTTTATCTAAGTATAAATTTATGGTCGCGTAGTTGCAATCGCATTTTTTTGTCAGAGGCCGTGGTCCACACACAGGAATCCCACCCACGGGAGCGGGTGGATTCCTGTTTGTGGTCGCGAAACAGCAATCTAAAGTGGGCCGGCAAGCTTCGGTGCTAAGGCTTCTAGTCAGAATTCTATCGGCAGTCCCTCGAGCTGCATGAGCTTTAGGGCGTTGGTAGTCGGACACGGGCCTGGCCGCAGCAAATAATCGAAGACCATTTTCCCATCTTGCAACTCATCGCGGAGATGGAAGTTTGCTACTCCCGGAATCTCATCGGCTAACGTTACCAGTTCTAAATCGTGGGTGGCGATAATCCCGACTGCCCCTGTATCGCTAGACCCAGGGCTCGACAATGTTCGGATCAAAGCGTGACTGCCAATGTGGCGCTCACGACTATTTGTTCCTCTATAAATTTCATCGATCAAGAAGAAGACCGGAGGACCCTCTTCCTCTATCAGCGAAAGCATCTTTTTGAGTCTTTTCACCTCCGCATAAAAATAAGAGAGTCCGTCCTGCACCGAGTCGCTTACCTTGATACAAGTGAAAACCCGAAACGGCGAAACCTCCAAACGATCGGCGTTGACTGGAGCGCCGGCATACGCCAGGCAGAGGTTGATCCCTACGGTCCGGATGAATGTGCTCTTACCCGCCATGTTCGATCCGGTAAGAATCGAAATCTTATTATGCTTTCCTACCCGGAAGTCATTGCATACTTTGAATTCGGGCTTGATGAGCGGATGTCCCAGCGCGCTCGCGTCAAACTGGTCCAAATCGCACCCCAATGGCGCCGCCCGCTCCGGTTCGCCGCTCTTCGCAGCGATTTCAGGGAATGTATAGCGCGGATTTAAATAGGCAAAGTTGGCCAGTGAATTCAGAGCTTCAATCTCGTACCAGGCATCAAGCCAACCTGGCAATAAGCGTGCGAGGTCCTCTTTTAGCAATGCCAGTCGATAGGTGAAGTAAAAGTCCCAAGGAATGAATGCGTGGACGACAAGCCACAAGACTGGATTCGTTCGCAAGCCGAGCGCCGACGCTATCCTCTCAACCCTCCGCAACTGAGCTGAGGGTCGCTGCCCCTTGTCTCGGAATGTTAGACAAACCTGGGCCAGCCCGGGACGATTCTCAAACGCGAACGATTCGAGGTATTGAAAGACAACTCTAAATCGGCGAAGGGTTGCCTCCAGTTCCTGCAATTCTCCCCAAGCCGTCGCTATCCGGGCTTGTTTGGCTATCATCACACTTACGTAGACCAGGAACGCGATGGGCCACAAATTAGGGATCAGGCCAAAGCTGCCCAGTATGATCAAGGTGATATTCAGGCCGGCCAGTAGGCCAAGCAATCTGGCAGTCGAAAGCAAAGAGTCTTGGTGAACCTGATGTTCGATCCAATCATTTAGAATCTTCGACTGCCATCGGCCTTTTGCGTCTGTACTGGCTATTGTTGAAAGCAGATGTAGCTTATCCCGGAATAGAGAAAGGTCTTTGAGTTCTCGAACCAGGGCCTGTCTCTTTCTAATATCTGCAGCAGCGGGCGTGGTATTCAATAACCACGACTTCAATCTATTGCTGCCTTCACTGGTAACCGCAGTGTCGAGGAGCCGGTGCAAAGATCTTTCGCCGGTGAGGTCCAAATCTGCTTCAAAAGGGTGCGCCGTATCCGATGATGACTGATTGGAGGGCGGAATCTTGTCCCAGTCGAGATGGATTCGAGCCAGCTGGGTTTGCTTAATGTCGAGCATCAACGAGTGTCTGGCAATGCTATCCCTCACTTTTCTGTGATAGACAGCTACGGCGCAGAAGACAGTGAAAAATGAAGCAGCGCAAACCCATCCGCGTAACTGCCCGGAATATCTGCAAAAGAAAACCGAGAGCAAGACGCCGGAAACGAAGAGCACCCTGCGCGCGGTCCAATACTTATTGCTTACACGCTCGAGTTGATTAGCTCGGCGCTTCAGTCTCGCAATTCTGTTTTCCAGGCGTTTCACAATGTTCACGCCGTTGCTTGTTTCCACTTTAATCAGCCCTGTTCCCATGAATAGTATCAGAGGTCATGAAATGCCAATTACAACCAGGCGCAATTCGGTGGTGTCTCAAATCATTTCTCCGTGTGTCCTTTGATCACTGTGTCTCCTGTGGCGCGTCTTCCCATGCATTTCTCAACCACAGAGACAGAGAGGACACCAAGGTTGCACAGAGAAGACCTCAAACTGAGACACTACCCGCAATTCAACAGACTTTGATATTGGACCTTCCGCAATAGTGATTCGATCAGTATGCGCGGCGGCCGACTGACAATAGCCCAGCAGTTCAGAGGCTACGTCAAAACTCAGAAATCCCACCCACGGCAGTGGGTGGATTGTTCAAGTCCGGCCTAAAAACAGCGGTGACCGAGTTCTTGAATCCCACCCACGGCAGTGGGTGGGATTCCTGAGTTTTGACACACCCTCTTCGCCGAGTCAGGACACTACTCAACTTTTTAGAATTTGGGTTGTTCGGACTTATGGTTGTTTGCCGCTATCAGGTTCGCCGAAAAGTTGTACAAGCTGCTCCAGCGTTTCTTTCTCTTCGTCCGTTAATTCCAGAAACTTCGCGCCGAAGCCTTGCACGCCCTTTAACGAGTTGTGTACGACCTCTACCTTTAGAATCCGCTTGTGAGGCATCCAGAAGCGGACAAGAATAGTCTGCCCGGGTTGAACCTCGATACCATCCTTATTCTGGATAGCACAACCTAAAACGGTCATGTTGATAATTGTTCCCGCATAGGGACATTCCTCTGCGAATCCCCAATTAACGTCAATTGAGGTGTTTACTCGTCTGGCTTTTCTGCTCTTTCCCATATTTACAAATTCACTGAATAAGTCGTCCGAGCGCCGCGCGAATTCGTTCGGGCATTGGGACCGGCCGCCGCGTCTCACGAGCGACGAAGACATGTACGAAGTAGCCCGCTGCGGCCGCAAGAGTTTCTCCCTGTTTGAAGATAGCAAGTTCGTAGCGAACGCTCGAATTTCCCAGCTTGCCAACGCGCAGCCCGACTTCTATCACCTCAGGAAAAGCCAGCGCCTGGAGGTATTGACACTGAGACTCTGCGGCAACTGCGATGACTTCGCCGGCTGTGATATCCAGCCCACCTTCAGCAATGAGATACTGGTTGATTGCCGTGTCGAAGAAAGCGAAGTACAGCGCATTGTTAATGTGCCCGTAGACGTCGTTGTCCATCCAACGCGTCGGCAACGTCAAAAAGTGGGGATACTCTGAGCGGGTGATTTGTGGTCCCTGCGACATATGTTTCTTAAGGTTCCTTAGCTATCAAACGAGATTATCTGCCGCACCGCCTGCGCCTGCGCCAACCGATCGAATCCCGCATTGATCTCTTCGAGCCGCAACGTATGTGTGTGCAACTTGTCAACGGGTAGGATGCCCGCTTGATACATCCCAATGTAGCGCGGTATGTCGCGGCGCGGAACGCACGAGCCCATGTACGAGCCCTTGATCGTGCGTTCCTCGGCAACAATACTAAGAGCGGGAACTGCAAAAATCTTGCCAGGAGCCGGTAGACCGATGGTAATTGTCGTGCCGCCGCGCCGTGTGGACTCGTAGGCTTGAATCAGTACCGTCTCATTGCCGACACCCTCAAAAACGTAGTCTGCGCCGCCACCTCCCACCTCCTTAATCGCTACGACGGGATCGTCCTCGGCGGCGTTGATTGTATGCGTCGCGCCGAGCTCGCGGGCGAGTTTTAATTTGTCCTGAACGCGGTCAACGGCGATGATCGGATAAGCGCCGGCGGCGCGCGCGCCCATCACTGCGCTTAGCCCAACACCGCCCATCCCGAATATCGCAACCGATGATCCCGATCGTACACGCGCGGTATTGAGAACTGCTCCCACACCCGTTATCACCGCGCAGCCAAAGAGAGCAGCCACGCCGAGCGGTAGGGTATGATCGATCTTTACCAGCGACTCCTGCGCGGCTACCGTGAACTGAGAGAAAGCTGAGACGCCCAGGTGATGATTGCAGGCTTGCGGCGGCTGCGAACGTGAGTCAGTAAATCGGCGGGCGCCGTTGAGCAAAGTTCCGGCAATGTTTGCCTCACCCCCGGGTTCGCAAAGAGCGCCGCGGCCCGTAACGCAATAGTGACAACGTCCGCAGATGGGAACCCAGCTAAAAACCACATGATCGCCGGCGGCAAACTCCGCGCTGCCCTGGCTTTCAGACTCAGTTCGTTCAGTCGGGCCAACCTCTCGCACAATTCCGCTCGCTTCGTGGCCCAGCACCATCGGCATGACACGCGGGCGAGAACCGTCCACTACGGAAAGATCCGAATGACACAATCCGGCGGCCGCGATCTCAACCAACACTTCACCCGGCCCTGGCCCCGCGAGCGTGATCTCATCAACCACTAGGGGCGAACTTTCCGCATAAGGCGGCGCTAGCCCCATTTCGTAAAGAATAGCTGCCCTGGTTTTCATGTCATCTTTGAATGCTGATTATTGAATGCTCGCTGCTGGCTACCTATTCTGACCCATTGCGTACCATTGCTTATACCTCATGTGGGACGCGGAATACACGATGTCATCAGCTTCCAACTTGCGCTACTATTGCGTAGCATCTCCTTCGTTATGCGAGCTTTCGTTTGCGCCAGAGCCTCCCAAGTCGCGCGGCAAATGGATGAACGATGAAAAAGGCGCCGGTCCAGATCGACACCCTGCTCGAACCCTTATTGGCAGAGACCAGCGACGAACAGGCTGACGAACTCCTTCTCCGACTAATCACTGTGCATGCTGAACCGGTGATTAAGGGGGTTATTCGCTTCAAACTCCGTCTCACTCCCTATGGTGCGACCCAACGAGCCGAGGCTGACGATGTCTACCAGGAAGTGATCTCCAGTTGGTGGCGCAGCTGCAGCGGTTTCGCAAACTGCCTGGCGAGCACCCGATCACTGACTTGCGCGGAATAGCGGCGGTCATCGCGCATTGCACCTTTTCCGGCTGGATGCGCCGCCAATTTCCAGAACGGCACGCGCTCAAAAACCGTATACATTACCTGCTTGCACGACAACATGGTTTGGCGCTTTGGCAAGATGAAAATGCAGGACTGGTGGCCGGATTTGCGGTGTGGCAGGAACAAAAGAAGCTGGTAGCACGAATCGCACACTCTTTAAATGATGAAGGCCTGGC
>DASXQM010000175.1:0-60129 GCA_036507195.1 Pyrinomonadaceae bacterium
GCCGCCGCACAGTGCGGTAATGGCTTTGCCTTACCGTTGAGTCTCTCTCAGATTACTAGAGGCTGTGCCTCCGATGCGTGAGGCGGAGCCTCATGAAAGATGAGAACCCGGCTTCGGAAACGCGGAGCCATTCCGCACTAGGCGGCGGCCGAGCCGCAAAGCGCTTAGAATTCTTACACGGTCCGGGTGACGATTTCCTCCCCAGCAACCGGTCAGCGAAGGTTCAGTCGTCCGCCGCGCGGACTGGTCCGCTCCTCGGTTCTGATCTATTGAGTGGTCCTCTTTAAGCGGAACTATCTCAATAGTTTTCACGCAGTCTCGGTAGCGCCGGATGCTACGGTCATCCTGGGTGATAATAGGATGTTGAGGCTGACGTTGACGTTAGCATCCGGCGGCAAAGCCGAAGCCGCACCAACGGGGGCCTTCAGGGCAAAGCACGTTACTTTACTGGTCTCCCCTTGTCACAAAGGCCAGCTAAGTTTTATCCTACCCTACCTCCATAAAGGACAGTTTCATTTTTCCGCGAAGCCGAAAAGGGGACATTATTTTCAATGGACTACACCTTCGAACAATTGAAACACAAAACCGTCGCTGAGCTGCGCGAGATTGCCAGGGGCAACGAGCACGAAGCCTTGCAAGGCTACACGCAACTGAACAAGGAACACCTGCTGGTTGCTCTTTCAAAAGCTCTTGGCATAAAACATGAACACCATGAGGTGGTGGGCGTTGATAAAGCCTCAATCAAGGCACGCATTCGTGAAATCAAGAAGAAACGGGACGAAGCGCTATCAGCGCATGATCATGTCCAGCTGAAGGTCGCAAGGCGAACCATTCATCGCCTCAAGAGACAGATACACAAAGCAACTGTTTGACCCAAACGCGCTTTAGCGATCATTGACTTTCGCTGCGAACTGTCACGGTAGGATCGCGGGTGGGCACTCCGCCGGAACATTTGCCTTTCTGGCAAACAAAATCAATAAGTGAGGTAGCTATGAAAAAGGCTATCAGTATCAGTGTCAACGGTGTAAGCCATCAGCACGAGGTGGAACCACGCCTATTGCTTGTCCATTACCTCCGAGATGTGCTTGGTCTGACCGGCACGCACATTGGCTGCGAGACTTCGTTATGCGGTGCTTGCACTATTCTTGTCGACGGGCAGGCGATTAAGTCGTGCACCATGCTTGCCGTACAGGCAGACGGCAGCGAGATCACTACTATTGAAGGCCTGGTCCAGAATGGCAACCTTCATCCAATGCAGGAAGGATTTTGGGAACGCCACGGGCTGCAATGCGGCTACTGCACTCCTGGCATGATCATGGCAGCCACTCAAATCATTGACCGCAACGCCGGTCCTGCGCGCGAAGAGATACGCCACGGGCTGGAAGGCAATCTCTGCCGCTGCACGGGCTATCAACACATTGTCGAAGCGGTTGAATACGCTGCGAAGAAGACAAGTGCGTAGTTTCAGAGTACAGCCTTTAGGTTGCTCAGCACGCTAGAGCGTCGCCTCTAACCGGAGGAATAATCATGGCTAACTACGTCGGCCAACGAATAAAGCGAACTGAAGATCCGCGGCTAATCAAGGGCCTGGCTCACTACGTCGATGACATTCGACTTCCTGACACTCTTCACGTTGCCTTTGTCCGCTCCGTTTATGCACACGCTCGCATTGGCGGTATCGATACCAGCGAAGCGCTGAAGGCGCCGGGCGTAGTCGCCGTTTATACGGGCAAGGATATCGCCGACAGGATCGGCCCGGTGCCCTGTGCCAGTGCTTTGCCGGGACTGAAAGTGCCGGACTATCGCGTGCTGGCCCAGGAGAAAGTCTATTTTGTGGGCCACCCCATCGCTGCCGTTGTCGCCCGGGATGCTTATGCCGCGCGCGACGCGCTGGATCTCGTCATGGTCGACTACGAAGATCTGCCTGTAGTAGTTGATGTTGAAGAGGCTGCTAAAGGCGGCGCCATCATTTATGAGAGTTTTGGCAACAACATCGCTTACAAACTCACGGCCGGGGAGGGCGACATTGATGCAGCTCTTGCCGCTTCGGATCACGTCCTCAAACAACGAATAGTGCATCAGCGCCTCGCGCCTATTGCCATGGAGGGCCGTGGAGTGTTGGCGCGCTATTTTCCCGGAGAGGAAGAACTCACCATCTGGTCGTCCACTCAGATTCCGCATCTACTCCGCACTCAGCTCGCCATCATGCTCGACATTCCTGAGAACAAACTGCGCGTGATTACACCGGAAGTCGGCGGCGGCTTTGGTTCAAAGTTGAACGTCTATGCGGAAGAAGCTTTGCTCGGTTGGATCTCAATGCAATTAGCTAAACCTGTGAAGTGGATCGAAGGGCGGCGCGAAAATATTCAAGCGACAATTCACGGCCGTGGCCAGGTTGGATATGTCGAGATTGGTTGCAAAAAGGATGGAACAATCACTGGTCTGCGCTACAACGTGTTTGCAGATCTCGGGGCTTATCACCAATTGCTCACTCCCGCCATTCCCACGCTGACCGGCCTAATGCTTTCTGGCGCCTACAGGATTCCAGCCATTCAAATCAACGTCACCGGTTGCTTTACAAACAAGATGGCTACTGACGCCTATCGCGGCGCCGGCCGGCCGGAAGCAACCTACGTTGTCGAACGCGCAATGGATCTGGTTGCTGCTGAATTGAGAATGGATCCTGCGGAAGTTCGACGCAGAAACTTCCCTGCCGCGGACGAGTTTCCCTTCCACACTGCTACCGGTCTCGACTATGACAGCGGCAACTACGAAGCGGCGCTGGACAAAGCCCAGGGGATTATCGACTACGCAGGTTTGCGCGCGGAACAAAAGAAAGCGCGCGACGAAGGCCGACTTCTCGGCATTGGCATTTCAACGTACGTGGAAATCTGCGCGCTTGGCCCCTCGCAGGCGATGCCGGCGGGCGGCTGGGAAAGTGCCACGGTGAGAATTGAACCGACCGGCAAGGTCACTGTAATGACGGGCGCATCGCCGCATGGTCAGGGACAGGAAACTTCGTTTGCGCAAATTGCCGCTGACGAGCTCGGTGTCGATCTAAACGATGTGACTGTGATTCATGGCGACACCGGAATTGTTCAGTACGGCATCGGCACGTTTGGCAGCCGGGCCACTGCGGTTGGCGGAACCGCGATGCTTATTGCTATTCAGAAGCTGAAAGAAAAGGCTAACAAGATCGCGGCTCATCTTCTCAAGACTGACGCTTCCAGCGTTACCTTTGCAGAGGGGTGTTACTCGTGCGCACCAGCCGCCGCAACGGCCGAGGCATCTGAGCCTGTTGTGCCGGTGGGCGAAGCGCCGGCCGGTGCGATTCCCGAGCCTGACACGGAAGGCAAGTCGACTCTGACCATTCAGGAGGTAGCGCTCGCGGCGCATGTTGCCAGAGACCTTCCGCCGGACACTGAACCCGGACTATCCGCAACCTATTTTTTCGAGCCGAAGAATTTTACCTTTCCTTTCGGGACTCACATCGTAGTTGTCGAAATCGATCGCGAGACCGGCGACGTAAAGTTTCTTCGTTATGTGGCGGTTGATGATTGCGGAAAAGTAATTAACCCGATGCTCGTGGACGGTCAGCTCCAGGGCGGCATTGTTCAATCAATTGGTCAGGCTCTCTATGAAGAAGTGGTCTACGACGAACAAGGCCAGTTGATTACCGGCAGTTTGATGGACTACGCGCTTCCGAGAGCGACGCACGTTCCCTGGCTGGAGTTGGCTCGAACGGAGACGCCTTCTCCGGTGAATCCTTTGGGAGTGAAAGGCGTCGGTGAAGCGGGCACTATTGGAGCAACGCCGGCAATCGTCGGGGCTATCGTTGATGCGCTGGCACCTTTCGGCGTGAAGCATCTGGACATGCCGATCAAACCGGAAGCGATTTGGCGAATTATTAGCCAGTAGGAGGTGCATTTCTGCGGGGGGCGAGACTGGCCTATCTTCGAGGCGAGTTTCCATATCTCATTTGACATACTCAACTTTAGCCGCGCCGCTCAACTACAGAACCGTGAGCGGTAGCGACCGGATGCTGCGCTCAACGGCCGACTCGCTCGCAGAACTTATGACTGAACAGGACTTAATCAAGGCCGTCAACTATGTTGTATGACCAAGGCGAACCTTGAACCTTGACTAAAGCGGTGAGGTTGAGTGTAGCATCCGGTCGCTACCGCTCACGGTTCTGTAGTTGAGCGCCGTCTGGCGAAGTGGAGTGGCAGCGTGCGGTGCTGACAGTTCGTGGTTAAAAGCCAGACCCGAACGCATCCGATCTATTCTTCAGGCACAAATGCTTGTCCCGGCTGGAGGAGACACGATGATACCGGCACAATTTGATTACCAGGCGCCCACCACTATCGATGAAGCGCTGACACTACTCACCGCGAATCCCGATGATGCGAAGATCCTCGCCGGCGGTCACAGCCTGATACCGGCAATGAAGTTGCGGCTCGCGCAACCGGCAATGCTTGTCGATATTGGTCGCATCAAGGATCTGTCATACATTCGCGAGGAGGGCAACCAGATTCTGATCGGGGCCATGACTACTCACTATCAACTCGAATCCTCGAGGTTGCTGCAAACACTTTGTCCACTGCTGCCTGAGTGTGCCTCGCAGATTGGCGATGTTCAGGTGAGAAACAAAGGAACGATTGGCGGCAGTATCGCGTATTCTGACCCGGCCGGCGATTGGCCCGCAGCAATCATTTCCCTGGGGGCTGCCATAATCGTAGTCGGCAAAAACGGCGAGCGGGCAATTAAAGCAGACGACTTCTTTGTCGATCTCCTAACCACCGCCTTAGCCGCGTGCGAAATTCTGCGCGAGGTCCGCATTCCGAAACCAACCGGTCGCTTTGGCCAAGCTTATGAGAAGGTTCGACACCCGGCCTCTGGTTTTGCAGTTGTTGGCGTGGCTGTTGATCTTCAATTTGGCGCGCAAGGCTCCTGCGAGTCTGCCGCTGTTGGTATTACTGGCGTAGCCTCGAAAGCTTATCGTGCCGCCGCTGTACAGAACGCACTTCAAGGCCAATCACTCAACGACCAAACCATCGCGGCGGCGGCCTCCCACGCTACCGATGGCGTTGATGCGAACTCTGATCTTTATGCATCTGAGGAGTATAGACGCCACTTGGCCCAGGTCTATACAAAACGCGCAATACATGCTGCACGCGCACGCGCAAGCTAAGTTTCGCGTTTCGAGTTTCGAGTTGTGGCTTTTATTCCGTCCGCAGGTTAACCCAGTTCTGCCACACAAACTCGAAACCCGAAACTCGAAACAGTTTTCCCCATGAAGATCGAAGGCACTCATCTTGTTCAGGCTCCGCGCGATCGCGTTTACCAGTCGCTAATCGACCCTGAGGTTTTACAGCGTTGCATTCCTGGCTGCGAACGCTTGGAGAAGACTGCCGAGAACACCTACTCCGCGACTATTCGCGCTGGAGTTGGGGCCATCAAGGGTCTATTCACAGGAACAGTTCGGCTTGAAGACATGCGGCCGCCGGAACATTATCGAATTGTTGTCGAGGGGAAGGGCGCCCCCGGGTTTTTGAAAGGTTCCGGCAATCTGGATCTGGAACAGGAAGGTGAAGGCACGCTGATAAAATACACCGGAGATCTTCAGTTGGGCGGCACGATTGCCGGCGTCGGCCAGCGAATGATTCAAGGCACTGCAAAGATGATGGCGTCGCAGTTTTTCACGGCATTGGAAGCGGAAGCAAAGACCATCGCTGGTGAGCCGCCACCGCAGCACGGCTTTTTTCGCACTGCCCTGAGGTGGTTCTCAGGGTGGCTACGAGGAAAGTTTCGACCGACGGCACACTGAACCGATAACTTTAGCGAAGCGTTGGCTGATGTGGTGGAAGAGCCTTTGAATCTGCGGCTTTGCCGCCTGATGTGCGGTGGTGGCTAAGCCCCACCGCCAATGTCCCACCTATTCTTTTGGGCTGCGCCCCAGTTTTTAGACCCCGAGACGTTTTGTAGGAAGTGTAAAATCTGGGGCATAGCCCCCTTAATTAACCCAACCTCGGAAGGTCATAGACTGTCATAGACCTTCCGCACATCAGACGGCATAGCCGAAGCCGACACCGATCTCTGGTCATCGGAGCCGGATAATTCTGCAAGTTCACCGTCCCGCTTCCCTGCGCGCACGCGCGATGAAGTCTTCGATCTCAGACATCCTTCGCGGCAGGGCTGCTGTCAGCCACTTCACCCCGTCGGGCGTAATCAACAAGTCATCTTCGATACGCACGCCAATGCTTCGGTACTTTTCAAAGGCAGGCCTGACGGCCGCGATGAATTTCTGGTTCTCGGGCGTCTGCGGCAAATTATCAAGTGCGTCCGGCCGGACGTAGATGCCGGGCTCATTTGTAAAAACCATTCCCGGCTCCAACTTTGTTCCATAGTTGCCAACGTCGTGAACATTCATGCCCAACCAGTGGGACGTGCCGTGCATAAACCAGATGCGATACTGATTTGAGTTGCGATCGGTAATCAAGCCCAATTTCAACAAACCATCTTTGATCACTTCCGTTGCCGCCCGGTTGACGTCTGAAACCAATGCTCCCGGCCGCGCAACCTTCGCGCCGGCCTCTTGCGCGTCATAGACGATCTGATAGATCTCCGCCTGTGCCGCTGAAAATGTTCCGTTAACCGGAAAGGTCCTGGTCACGTCAGCTGAGTAGTGATCATATTCAGCGCCTACGTCCATCAGCAGCAACTCCCCCGGCTTCACCTGACCCTGCGATTCTTGATAATGCAGCGTAGTTGCATTCGGCCCACAGCCGACGATGGATGGGTAGCCCCAGTGATCTGCGTTGCGAAGTTTGAAGGTGTAGACTACTTGCGCATCAACCTCATATTCCCACTTTGCATCGGCGGCCGCCGCCCAGGCACGCTCGTGCGCTTCAGTAGTGATATCGATCGCGTGTTGCAACAATGCAATCTCGAATGGCGATTTGCGCAAGCGCATTTCAGCAAATACCGGAGATACATTCTTGATGCTGTAACCGGATGCTGACCTGGCCCACTCTGAAGCGAAACGTTGCTCTTGTCTGTACTCCAAACTATCGCCCGCGCCAGGCACTAACAGATGAATCTCGCCGTCGTTTTTGCCGGCCGCCGCGAACAACTTCTCAAAACCCGAAGGTGCACCACTCTCGACCGGTGCAGCGCTCGACGACATCAGAATTTTCTCAGCTTTCGGCCTGTAAGGCTGGCGGTTGCGCAGGGCTTTAAGGAATGGTTCGAACTCACTTGCTTCCCAGATTTCCTTGATCCCGGAAATTTGACTCGCTTCCTCGACACTATACATGTGACCGGTCCACGTTTCCGCCGCGGGACTGCGCCGGGGCAGGAAGAGGATTTCCGGAGTCACTTCATTGCTCGGTGTGAGCACCAATGTAGCGCCCTTCTGTTTCAAGTTTGTCAGGTAATAGAGATTGTTCTCTTGCCGGTATTCGTAATCGACGTCGTTTGTATAAACGCGCGGTTCCGTACTGAAGAGAATAAGGATTCCCTTGGCACCGACCGCCTGCGCCACCCGCAGGCGTCGGTTTGTAAGCTCAGTCAGTCGAGTCTTCTGGTCAAAAACAGGTGCTGGAGGCGCCATTTTGATGACCGAGCTCTTCGCGTTTTCGCTGAAGGGTTCTCGGGCAATCAGCGGGCCCGTTGTGATGAGCAGGAGGACGACAAGAGCGCACATGGCCGGGCTCTTTGCTTTGATGAATTTCATAAAACTCTCCTGGAAAGCTCAGTACTGTATCGACTACCGCGACAAGACTTACCCAATAACGGGGCAGTTCGAAAACAGGGATCTTATCTTGCCACTGGGTAGTCCCAAGTTGAATGATTGGTCCTGCAGCTCTCAGCGCCAAGGCTCAGGGAACTCTTCTGCGCGGGATCCTCTCTCCGGGACCAAATACCCGTTTGGTTCCATCCGGCCGTGTTACTACTCGAGTGCCATCGGGAAGCGTCATGACCTGTGTGCCGTCGGGCAGGTTTCTAATTGTCGTTCCCCCAAGTCGTCGGACGCCACGTTTACCACGTGGCGATATGTCTGGCACGACGATATCCGGGATATTAGGCACAGTCGTTACACCGGGATATAGCTCAGCTGGGTCGGGAGTATCCGGAACCCCACCAGCATTTGCGTGCTTTTCTCCAGCCTTCTCGTTTTTCTTCCCCTGGTTGGCCGGAGTAGGATGATTGGAGATTATGGGTTTCTTCACATCGGTTAAGGAGCCGGAGGAGGGTTCGGTAGCAGCCTGGTGTACTTCCGGCGAAGGCGTGGCATTGGCTGGACTCTCAGTTCTCTGCTCCGCTGAATTGCTCAGCGCCATAGCGGCGTTGGAATTGCTCCGACGCTGATACGCATAGAAGCCCCCAAAAAAAACTCCTATCAGGACGAAGGCGGCGGCGCCAATAGCCCACGGCGCAACCCGCCTTTTCCTTGTTTCGCCCGGTGAACGCACCACGGTTGTCTCGCCCGTTTTCGACGCTGTCTCCGCAGTGGAAGCAGAAGCGCTTGCAAGTGTGGCGGCAGGTCGATCGAAGAGCACCGTTGCGGCCTCCGTTCTACCTACCAGAGTTGCGACTTCGCCGGTTCCGTTCAGAGCGGCACGCATGGCGGCGGCAGTGGGATAACGCTGATCACGATTTTGACTCATCGCTCGCGCGAGCACGCCGGCCACTTCAGGTCCGATGTCGGCGGCAACCTCATGCGCGGGCGCCAGGGGATCAGGCTGACCGTTTACGAGGGCGGCAGCTCGAGACAAAGCATCCGGTGGCTTAACCGCCGTCATCAGGTGATATAGCGTCGCGCTCAGGGCGTAAATGTCGCTGCGAGCATCCGTACCGAGGCCCTGGATCTGTTCCAGAGGCGCATAGTTTGGTGTGTAGCCAAAGATGCTCGCCGAGGTTGTCACCAGCGACACCCCGCCGGCCTGCCCTTTAGCCAAGCCAAAATCCAGCAGGATGATCTGACCTCTGCTGGTGAGTTTCAAATTCTGCGGCTTAATATCGCGATGGATGATTTGTGGATCCTGTGTGTGCAGATAATCAAGGGCATCCAGCAGTTGATCGCCCCACATCAAGACCTGATCAGCTGGAAACGGTTTCCCCTGCTTGCGCGTCATCATTTGCGAAAGGTCGTCGCCGGGAATGAACTGCATCACCAGAAACTGTCCCTCACCCTCAGCGAAGTGATCGCTGACACGCGGTAACGCCGGATGGTGCATACGCGCGAGCAATCGTGCTTCTCGCTCAAACTGCTTCCTCAGGCGCTCGTCTGCGAACAGCGTCTCCTTCAACGCCACCGCGGTGTCGAGCCGCTCGTCCATCGCCTCATAGACCGCCCCCATACCACCCTGACCGAGCAAACGGATGATGCGATAGCGATTTTGTAAGACTGTTTCTGCGGCTAGCATTTCATTGCTTATCCGACTACGCTGGAGACTTAATTTCGTTCCGGAACTTCTCTAAAGACGCGGGTATTATTACACACGCACCACACCACATGAAATCGTGCGGGTATTCAGGGTAATACCTCAGTTGCGTCTAAAGTTGACGCTAACATCCGGCGCTACCTCGCGCGGTTCTGGAAACGCTCGGCTTTTTTAATTGCAAACATTGAGTGGCCTGGACAATCAGCGTATGCTAGCCGCACGTGAGTGAAGCCTTCCCGTTGCGAGACAACGAAGTCATCGACATTGGACCACCCCCACGACGCCACTGGCGGCGCTGGTTAATCGGCGTCCTCGTGCTGGTAGTCATCGTCTTGTCTCGCGGTCTCGCTGTCTATCTTTCCGCCGCCTGGTTTAGCTCGCTCGGTTTTTCAGCAGTTTATTGGTACATCTTCAAGCTGAAGGTTGGCTTGTTTGTTGCGTTTGCGGTAGTAACTGTGCTTCTTCTGCGAACGGCCTTTTGGCTGCTTGAAAAAGCGTTTGCGGATCAGACGACAGAAAAAAGAACTATCGTCATAAACAACCAACCCGTTCAGTTTTCGCCGGCCCGCTTTGTACGACCCCTGGGGTGGATCATCGCTATCATCTTTGGGGTCGTCTATGGGCTCGCTATAAAGAGCGATTGGCAAACTTTTGCGCTCTATTTCAATCGGGTTGAGGCTGCAACTTCCGACCCTATTTTCCAGAAACCCCTCAGCTTCTATCTTTTTTCTTTGCCGGTTTACGATTTGATTAGTGGCTGGCTAATTACACTCGCCTTTATCGTTCTTTGCGCTGCGATTATTTACTCATTGCTCGTATTGCCGCAAAAAGCTTTGACAAGCGCTCGTAAGGACGCGGTCAAAACGCCATTTTCGGTATTCTCACTGGCGCTCGCAGTGTTCCTGGTATTGCTCGCCTGGCGCACTTACCTTTCGCGCTTTCCTTACCTCTGGCAGGATCACCAAACCTTTTCGGGAGTCACTTTTGCAGAAGCCAAGTATCTGCTGCCGGCGCTTTATCTGCTCGCCGTTGCCTTGCTCGTCGCCGCGGCAATTTCGTTGATCAACGCTTTTTCCATGCGCGGATTACGGCTCTTGCTTCTGGCGTTGGCAGTTCCGCTCGCAGTCTATGTAGTCGGCGTCTACATTGTGCCGGCGTATGTGACGAGCTTTATAGTCAAACCAAATGAGCTGGAGCGCGAAACGCCTTACATCGAACAGAACATTGCGTGGACCCGGCGCGCCTTTGGGCTTGAGCAAGTGGAATTGCGGGAGTTTCAGGCGGAGAACTCCACGGAGGCATTGAATCTAAACGCCAATCGCCCAACGCTCGACAACATACGGCTTTGGGACTGGCACGCCCTCCAGGACACGCTCAAACAAATCCAGGCGATTAGAACTTACTACGACTTCCCCGACGTGGATGTCGATCGCTATAACCTCGACGGAAGTATCCGGCAAATGATGGTTGCCGCTCGCGAAATAGACCTCCAGAAGCTTCCCGAATCGTCGCGAAATTGGATTAACGAAAAACTGATCTATACCCATGGCTACGGCCTCACTATGAACACCGCCAACGGCTTTACGCCGGAAGGCATGCCGCGCTTCGTCGTTTCAGATATGCCCGTTCAATCCAGCTCAAAAGATGTAAGGGTCACGCGCCCCGAGCTCTATTTTGGCCAGGAAACCAACACAGATGTTTATGTTAAGACGCGGCAAAAAGAGTTTGACTTTCCGCAGGGAGAAACTAACACCTACACCAGTTACGAGGGTACGGGGGGCATAAGAATCGGCGGCCGCGCGCGGCGGCTGCTTTTGGCCTGGGCGCTCGGCGACCTTTCCAAGCTGCCCTTTTCGGATGATGTAAACTCGGAAAGCCGAGTTCTGATCCACCGAAATATTCGCGAGATCGTGAATGGAATCGCACCCTTTCTGATCTACGATAACGATCCCTACATGGTAGTTAGCAATGAGGGCAGACTGTTCTGGATGATGGATGCCTTCACAGAGTCTGCTACCTACCCCTACTCACGGCATCATGATGTCGGGGCAAACAACATCAACTACATTCGCAACAGCGTCAAGGTAATGATTGACGCCTACAATGGGACGACACACTTTTACGTCTTCGACAGCCAGGACCCCTTAATCGCAACTTATCGCGCGACGTTTCCCACGTTGTTTGAAGACGCGAGCCAGATGCCCGCTGACCTTCGCGCCCACATTCGCTATCCGGAGACTTTGATTCGCGTGCAAGGCGAAGTCTATGGCCTCTATCACACTCAAAGCGCCAAAGTGTTCTTCCAGCGCGAAGACGTCTGGAATGTGGCCCAGCAGATCGGACTGGATAACCAGAACCGCAAACAGGTCCAGCCAATCGATCCGTATTTTGTCTTGATGCAGTTGCCCGGTGAGCAAACTCAGAACGAATTCGTGCTGATTTTGCCGTTCACTCCTTCCGGTCGCAACAATCTCATTGGCTGGATGGCCGGTCGTTGCGACGGCGACAATTACGGAAAGCTTCTCATTTACAACTTTCCCAAGTCGCGGCTCATCGACGGTCCCTTACAGATTGAAGCGCGCATCGATCAGAACTCTCAATTGTCTTCGCTATTCACCCTCTGGAATCAAGAGGGGTCTCATGTCGTGCGAGGACACCTCCTGGTTATACCAATCGGCCGAGCTCTCCTTTTTGTTGAGCCAATCTACTTGAAGGCGGAAAGCAGCCCGATGCCTGAGCTACGTCTTGTAGTACTGGCAACGCAGGATCGGCTGGGTTATGGCCAGACGTTTGACGAGGCAATGACGAGCTTATTTGGCGACCTGGCGCGACCGTCAACCCAGGAAAAGAGCGAACAGCCGAAGGAGAACCCCGCCGAGGGTTCGCCTAAAGCCGCCCCTTCACCTTCCCCTGCCGAGAGCGCGTCAGCGCTTAGCGTGCAGCAACTCATAAACAAAGCCGTGCAGGAATTCGAGGAATACCAGCGTCTCACCTCACAGGGGAAGCTCGGCGAGGCGGGTCAGAAACTCGAGCAACACAAACGCACCCTCGATGAACTGAAGAAGGCAGGAGCCAGGAAACCGTAGCCAGACTTCTTCTCCGCTGAAGCAAGTTCGATTGTGGCTCTGCCGCCGCACAGTGCGGCGGCAGAGCCGCTACCATCCCACTCAACATTCCCCCAGTTTTGCTGAGCATTTTTTCGTTTCAACCGACAATTGTATAGTTGTGCTGTACACTAAGTTTTAGTATTAGCGGGAATTACGCCGTCTGGGTTATATTGGCAGCCCACGTTTATAAATTTCACTCGAACGGCTCCGCGGTACCGAAGTCTGGCGACGGAGAACATTGGAGGAAGGGTTTGGCAGCGGCGGCATTTTACGATCTTGAAGGTACCCTGGTCAGCACGAACCTGGTTCATACGCTTGGCTTCTACGCCAGGAATGAGCCGGGGCTTTTCCGTAGTTTCAAAAAGAGCGCGGCGACGTTGTTGAGTCTTCCGGTGTTTGCCGTCACCGACCAGTACAGCCGAAAAGTTTTTAACGATCTCTACTTCAAACGCTACAAAGGTGTTAGCGAAGATCGGCTGCGCTTTCTCGCTGATGATCTTTTCTTATCGGTACTCAAGCCGGCCGTCTTCCCCGGCGCTTATGAGTTAATTGAAAAGTCTGGCAGCCTCGGGTTGCGGCAGGTAGTGGTGACCGGCGCTCTGGATGTTTCGGTGAAGCCACTGATGGAGCATCTCGGTATTGAAGAATACGTCGCGAACCGGCTGGAGTTTGTTAATGGCGTCGCGACTGGACGGCTGTTGCCCCCGGTGATGGCCGCAGCTACGAAGGCATCATGGATCAGAGTATTCGCCGAGCGTGAGGGGCTGAGTCTGAGCGACTCCTACGCTTACACCGACAGCATGAGTGATCTGCCAATGCTTTCCGTCGTTGGTCACCCAGCTGTTATCAATCCTGACATGCGTTTGCGTCAGACGGCGCTGCACCATGATTGGCCGATTCTTAACCTGAAGTGAGCGACAAATTGCAATCCGGTAAATGGTGAATAGTAAATGGTAAATGGTTAACACTCAGTAAAAGGAGTTTACAACCATGCGTCCACATCAAAAGCTTGAAGCTTGGAGTAAGGCGATAGACCTTGTTACGGATGTTTACAAGGGCACTGAACACTTTCCGAAGGAGGAAAGATACGGTCTCACCGGGCAGATTCGTCGGGCTGCAGTTTCAATTCCGGCCAATCTCGCTGAAGGGGCGGGACGACGTTCGCAAAAGGAGTTTGCCCATTTTCTTTCAAACTCTCAGGGCTCAGCTAGTGAACTCGAAACCGAACTTATTATCGCGCACAGACTCGGTTATCTCGACGAAGCTACCTTTGCAAAGCTCATAGACCAACTCGAAAGAATTGGACGGCTAATTACTGGACTGACTCGCCACGTGAGCGGTGGCCCACGTTCTATTAACATGAAGTAGTCGCTAACTAATCACCCAGGCCGCTTGCTGCCATTTACCATTTACTATTCACCATTTACCCGGTTTTATTATGGCTCTACAACTACGACGCAAAACGCACGAATCAGTTGTCTACATCGACCGCGACAGCGCTCCTCGAATAATGCCGTCTGGTGAAGACTTTATTCTCGAAGATCTTCCGATCGGCACACGGGTGCTTTATCCCAATCCGCCGATCAAGGGACTGCCCAATCGCGAGGCCGCGATTCGGTATGCGCTGAATCATCCGCACGGCTGCGATCCACTGTTTGCTCAGCTCGAGCCCGGCATGCGCGTAACAGTTGCAGTTGACGACATCAGCCTGCCGCTCCCGCCGATGGCGACGCCCGATATTCGTCAAACAGTCCTCGAAATCGTCTTGGATATGCTCGCCGGCCACGGTGTTGATGATGTCCATATCATTATTGCCAATTCCCTGCACCGCAAGATGACCGAATGGGAAATGAAGCGCATGGTGGGCAAGAAGATCTTCGACGATTACTATCCCGACCGTTACTACAATCACGATGCCGAATGGACTGACGGATTAATTAAACTCGGTGAGACCAGGCACAAGGAACCGCTTACGTTGAACCGCCGGGCTGCTGAAAGCGACTTACTGATCTATGTGAACATCAACCTGGTTCCGATGGACGGCGGCCACAAGTCGGTTGCCGTGGGCTTATGCGATTACGAATCGCTGCGCGCGCACCATGAACCACAAACGATCCGCGACTCGGACAGTTACATGGATCCGGCGCGATCGGAGCTGGCGCGCAAGTGCGATCGGCTCGGCAAAATTGTTGATGAACAACTAAACGTCTTCCATATCGAGACGGCCATCAACAATCGCATGTACAAAGGGGACATGGACTTCCTGCTCAGGAATGAGGACGACTTCACTGCCTTTGACCGCATGAAGTTTGAAGCCATGCGCTATACCATGAGCAAGCTACCGCGCCCGGCGCGGCGCAAGTTGCTTCATTCACGGCCGGCGCAGTACGAAATGATTGCCTGCCATGCCGGTAAAACAGAGCCGGTGCATGCGAAGATTATTGAGAAGGCGTTTGACCAGTATGCGATTCCCATCCGCGGCCAGTGTGACATTCTGATTACAGGCATTCCCGATATTTCGCCTTATAACGTCTACTCCATTTTGAATCCGCTGCTGGTTCAGGTGATGGGGCTCGGTTATCACTTCAATTTCTATCGCAACAAGCCGCTGCTGAAGAAAGGTGGTGTGCTGATCATTCATCATCCTTGTTACGACGAGTTTGACCACAAATTCCATCCCAGTTATATCGAATTTTTCAATCGTCTTTTGCCGGAGACCAGGGACGCGTTTGTACTGCGCGACAAGTATGAGCGAGAGTTTGCCAACAACCCGAGCTACGTCGAGATGTATCGTCGCGGCAACGCTTACCACGGCGCGCATCCATTTTTCATGTGGTATTGGGGCGAAAACGGCCGGCAACATGTCGGCAAAGTTATCGCGGCAGGAGCCGAAAACGCGCATGTTCCGGCGATGCTTGGTTGGGACCGTGCCGACAATCTGACTGAGGCGATAGCGATGGCCCGTAGCTTCATGGGCAGCTCCGCCGAGATCACGATGCTGCACCAGCCGATGATTGGTATTGCCGATATGGAATGAAGGACTTTGATGGTCGATGCTTTGCTCTAACGCGCTGAAAGCGCCTAATACTTTAGCTCGGGGTAACACCCCGGGAAAGTGATGTAGTTAATTAGAACCCTGAAAGGGTTAGATAGGGGTGGTTCACGGTCTGTTCAACCCTTACAGGGTTGGGAAACTTGCCAATTCCAATCCTCGGGGTGTTACCCCGGGCTAAGTTATCAAACGCCTTCGGCGTAAGTTTGCATTCATGAATCTATCACCTACTGAGATTTTCAACGATCGAAAGATCTTCCTGATCGGAAGCACCGGCTTCCTGGGCAAGGTCACGCTCAGCATGCTATTGCATCGCTTTCCCAATATCGGGCGCGTCTACGTCACCGTTCGCGCTCGCTCGCAGGAAGAATCAGAGTCGCGTTTCTGGAACAGCGTGATCACCGCGCCCCCTTTCGATCCGCTTCGCGAACGTTACGGAAGCGCGTTGGATGGGTTCATTCGCGACAAGGTCCAGGTGTTTGGCGGCGACATCGCTGAGACCAATCTTGGCTACACCGAGGAGCAAGCGCAGGCTATCGCCGACGACATCGATGTAGTCCTCAACAGCGCCGGCAACGTCACTTTCAATCCCACTCTCGAAAGCGCGCTCCGGACAAACGTGGTGGGCACGCAAAATGTTATCGCGTTTACCAAACGGATGAAGCGCCCGGCTTTAATTCATGTGTCAACGTGCTTTGTCGCCGGCAATCGTTCCGGTCCGGTATGGGAAAACGATCCGGTCGTTGGCTACTTCCCGCGCAAGCATGAACTGCCGGGCGTTGAATTCGACGTTGAGCAGGAGATCAAAGACTGCGCAAAACTCGCAGAACGCGTCAGGGAAGAGGCTCGCGACGCGATGATGGTGGCGCGCTTTCGCGAGCTCGCGCGCAAACGACTAAACGAAGAAAACCGGGATGCTTACGATCCGGACGCTCTCGGACTTGCCGTGGCACGGGAACGGAAGGTTTGGACACGCACGCGCCTTACAGATCTTGGCGTCGAGCGTTCTGCCTGGTGGGGCTGGCCCAACATTTACACCTACACCAAGGCGCTTGGTGAGCAACTTGTAGCCGCCGAGACCGGCATAGTTCGCAGTATCGTCCGTCCCAGTATTGTCGAGTCGGCGCTCCGGTATCCCTTTCCGGGATGGAATGAAGGTTTCACCACTACCGCGCCAATTATCTTCCTGGTATTGAAGGGTCAGACGCAGATACCCGCGAATGAGAAATTGATTCTCGACATCACGCCGGTTGATCAAGTTGCTTCGGTGATGCTCGCAGTCGCAGCTCAGGCTTGCATTGAAGAGCCGAAGCTGGTTCATCAGGCCGCCACGGGCGATTCAAATCCCAACAACATGGACCGGATCATCGGGCTGGTTGGCCTCTACAAGCGAAAACATTTCCAGGAGAAGGACTCGGGCTTCAAACTTATCAACGAAGTTGTCGCGCGGATGGAGCCGCGAGCAGTCTCCACGTCCAGTTTCGAAAAGTTTTCCGTGCCGATGTTCAACTCCGCGGCAAAGAAGGCTTCGTCGCTGCTTGATCGAGCGCGACCGCGTTGGGGCGGTGGCCGCATGGTCGAAGTGATCGACCGTATGAAAACAACGGTAGATCGGGTTGAAGAGATCACGCACGAAACGACGGAAGCGTTTGAGATGTTTCGGCCGTTTACAATCGAGAATGCTTACATCTTTCGCTCCGACAACGTACGTTCACTTTTTGAACGAATCAGAAAGGAAGAACAGGGGCTGTTGAGCTGGTATCCCGAGAAGGTTGACTGGTATGACTACTGGCTCAACGTACATTTGCCCGGCTTGAAGAAGTGGGTGTTTCCCACTCTCGAAGAGGACATGCGCGCGCAGCCCAAGCGAATCTACACCTATCGCGATCTACTCGAACTTTTTGAGACTTCAACCAAGCGCCACGCCACGCGCGTAGCCATGCGCATCGAGCGCAATGGTCGAAACGAGCAATACACTTATGCTGACATGCGTGAGTTGGCCACGCGCGCCGCCGGGTTTCTCGCCAGCGAGGGCATCAAGCCGGGCGATCGTGTGATGCTTGTCAGCCACAACGCACCCGAATGGGGCATGACTTATTTTGGCGTACTCAAGACAGGCGCCAGTTGCATTCCGGTCGATCCGGAAAGTTCGCTCGAAGAAATAATAAACTTTGCGCGCGCCGGCGAAGCGGTGGGAATTGTCCTGAGCGAGAAACTTCAGCAACAGCATTTACCGCTCGCCCAGCGCCTGGCTGAAGAAGGATTGTCGCCGAAACTTTGGACGTTTGATCAGGTTTTCGAACTGCCGGACGAACAGACCGAAGACCAGCGTATTGCCCTTTTGCCTGCGCGCGTAACGGCACAGTCGCTCGCTTCTTTGATTTTCACTTCCGGCACCACCGGCCGCCCGAAGGGTGTGATGCTCTCGCATCGCAATCTAACCAGTATGGTTTCAATGCTGTCTTCTGTGTTCGACATGAGCACGAAAGACGGCGTGCTTTCCGTGTTGCCCCTTCACCATACGTTTGAGTTCTCGACTGGTTTTCTCACACCGCTCAGTCGCGGCGCCCAGATAACCTATTTACCCGAACTCAGTGGCGATGCGCTGGCACGAGCCATCAAAAACGGCCACGTAACGGGCATGGTCGGGGTGCCTGCATTATGGGAGTTGCTGCATCGCCGGATTAAAAACAAACTTTACGAGCGCAGCGACTGGATCGGTAAGACTGCTGACGCGATGATCAAAGCCAATGCCTGGCTGCGAGACAATACGCCGCTCAATCTTGGACCAATCGCTTTCTATCCGATTCATGAAGGACTTGGCGGCCGTATTCGCTACTTCATCAGCGGTGGCTCGGCTCTGAGCGAAACGATCCAGAAAGATTTCCAGGGTCTCGGCTTCACCATTCTCGAAGGCTATGGATTGACGGAGGCGTCTCCCGTGCTCACCGTTACGCGTCCGGAGAATCGCATGTTAACGGGAAGTGTCGGCCGGCCTCTGCCCGGTGTTGAAGTGAAGATAGCCGATCCTGATTCCAGCGGGGTCGGCGAGGTGATCGCCCGCGGTCCCAATGTGATGCTCGGATACTATGCGGATGAAGATGCAACCCGCGATGCCCTGGTCGAGCGCTGGCTCTACACCGGCGACCTGGGAAAACTGGACGACGATGGCAATCTATTTCTAGTCGGGCGCTCCAAAGAAATCATTGTCGACACTAACGGCAAGAACGTCTATCCCGACGAGCTTGAAGAGATTTACCTGAACTCACCTCACGTAAAAGAGCTGAGTATCGTCGGCCTGCCTGATGGAATTGGAGAGAAGGTAGCGTGTTTGGTAGTGGCCGATGATGAGTATGACATTGCGCTTTCGCGGTCTGAGCTGCGACGCCGCGTGGAAGAACATTTCCGCGAAGTGTCGGCTTCGCTTCCCTACTACAAGCGCGTGAAAGTTTTGCATTTTACTGATGTCGAGTTGCCCAGAACGGCCACGCGAAAAGTGAAGCGTGGTGAAGTGGTAACGATCCTTGAAGCGCTGGAAGCCAGTAACAAATCTGCGGCCGCGACTGTCACTGAGAAGTCTGCTGACGCGGAAAGCCGTTGGCTAATCGGCCTGGTCGCAAATGTCAGCAATCGGCCGCAGAGCGAGATCTCACTGAGCTCACGCCTTGCGGATCTGGGATTTGACAGCCTGATGTTTGTCGAGCTGGCTACAGCAATCGAGAATGCGGGCGGGTCAATCTCTGCTCCCGAGCGTCTCAATGAAGCACAGGATCTAAGAGAGCTGGCCGGCGTCGTTAGTCGCCGCCCCGGTGCGGCCGGCGGACGTGGCGGCCCTACCGCGCGCTCTCAGTCCAGCCATCCCGAAGACAAGGAAATATATGTTCCTTCGTTTGTTAGCCGTGCCGGCAACAAAGCGGGAGATGTTTTGCAACGACTCTTCTACGATAGATTTCTCGAAACGCATTATGAGGGCCGCTCAAACATTCCCGCTCACACCAATTTTATCGTTGCGGCCAATCACTCTTCCCACCTGGACATGGGTCTGACAAAGATGGCGCTCGGCGAGTCGGGCAAAGACATGGTCGTGCTCGCCGCCGCCGATTACTTCTTTGACACGAAGTATAAGCGCGCCGTAATGGAGAATTTCACTAACCTCGTGCCGATGGAGCGTACCGGGTCCCTGCGGCAGTCGCTGCGTCATGCGAGTTCGTTTCTCGATCGTGGCTACAACGCACTGATCTTTCCGGAAGGCACTCGCTCGTTAACGGGGGACATGGCCGACTTCAAACCGGTGGTCGGTTACCTGGCGTTACACGCTCGCGTCGGCATTCTTCCCGTTTACCTTCACGGCACGTACGATGCGATGCCGAAAGGCTCAAACATCATCAAGAATAGAAAAGTTGGCGCGCGGATTGGCCGGCATCTTGAAATTGCAAAGCTTGAGGAGATGACTAAAGGCCTGCCGCGCACTGAGGCCTACCGACTAATCGCTGCCCTCGTGAAGCACGAAGTTGAAAACCTTCGCGATAACTCTCGCCATCCTTTTGACGCAAAGGAGTTGCGTAAACGCTGGAAGGCCGAACGGCGGGCACAAGTTGAAACAAAAGTAAGGAGTACTGAGTGATGAGTACTGAGTACTGAGTGAAGAGCGATCACTTACTCCTCAGTACTCATCACTCAGTACTGTTTTTATGCCCACAAAGACACCACAAAAACGAACTGCCCGCATGACGCCCCATAAGCTCGAAACGAAGCGGCGCGCGGCTATCGAGAAACGACCACGCGCTGCTACTCTCGTTACCGGCGGCACGGGCTTTCTTGGTTCACATCTTGTTCGACAACTGATCGCCGATGGGGCCAGGGACATTCGTGTAATGGCGACTTCAATTCCCGACTGGCTGGTTGCTTTGGGAGTGGAAACGCTCGAAGGCTCGATTACAAAAGAGCGCGATGTTAAGCGCGCCGTCGAAGGTATCAGCGAGATCTATCATCTGGCCGGCAAAGTTTCCCGCGAGCGAGAAGACGCGCGGCAAATGTACAAGGTCCACGTTGAAGGCACGCGTTTGTTGTGCGACGCGGCGAAAGCAGCGGCTGTTAAGAGCATCGTGCTGGCGTCCACCAGCGGCACCATCGCGGTTACAGAAGACGGCGAAATAATTCCCGACGAGTCGTATCCGCCTCCACTCGAGATCATTTCCCGCTGGCCTTATTACGCCAGCAAGGTTTACCAGGAAATGGCGGCACTCGAACGCTTCAACGGCAAAGGCCTGCGGCTGGTGATCATGAACCCCAGCCTGCTGCTTGGACCTGGCGATGAACGCTTGAGTTCGACCAAAGTGGTGCTGGATTTTATGGCACGAAAAATTAGCGCCGTCCCAACGGGCGGGTTAAGTTTTGTCGACGTGCGCGATGCGGCAAGGGCTTTTCGGGTAGCAATGAAGAAAGGACGCCACAGCGAACGCTATCTTTTGGGCGTGGCCAACTGGCGCTTTGAGAGACTTTTCGGCCGGCTGGAGCGTCTGACAAAAATCTCCGCGCCGAAGCTTGCTTTGCCGTCGAAGCTTATGGTGGCGGGCTCGCAAATTGTCGACTCTCTTTTCCGGCAGTGGAACTTCGCCTCGCCGGTTGAACCTGGAGCGATCGAGATGGCGCAGTACTTTTGGTATCTTAACTGCGCCAAAGCTTCGCGTGAACTGGGCTTCCGTCCGCGCGACCCTGGCGAGACTCTCCACGATACCGTTTCCTACCTGCGTGAGAATTTTCTTGGTGGCGACGCGTTTGGGAAGTGAGGTCCGAACCTCCGGGTCTTTGGTAGCAGGTTACTGCAAGAAACTGCAAACTCTGGCTGAAGTAAACCGATCGAGATAGACAGGATTTACAAGATTAACAGGATCAAGAAACTAACCGAGTTGGCGCAGGCTTATTCAGCCTTTCATCTTGTTAATCTTGTAAATCCTGTCTAACCCTCGTCCGTTTAATCCCCCTTCCTGGCGGAAGTTTCATAATAAGTCTTTGCTCTTCGCGAGATCTGTATTCCTTTCTTTACCAAAGACCAAAATCCTGAGACCTAAGACCTGCTTCTGCCAATTGTTCGGCCCAAAGACTGTAGCCGAGTTCGCTTGGATGAAAGCCATCCGCGCAAAACAGTTCACGCGATCTCCCTTTCTCGATCTGAAAGGGCACGTGCACCACTCGTCTCATTTTTCGCGCCATTCCGATCGAAGCTTGATCCAGCGAAGTCGACCTCGCTCCCAAAACGAAGCCAAGCGGCTGCGGCAAAGCGGGAAAATAGTCGAGCGGTGGTACCCCAGCCAGGAGCACCAGCGCATCACCAACTTCGCCGCGAATGGCATCAATCAGTCGCTCAATCTCCGAAGCCCAGCGCCGCGCGGTGTGAAACTCAATGGAGTCGTTTACGCCGAGAGCAATCAGCACCACGTCTGCGCGATGACCTGCCAGTTTCGGCACCAACTCGATAAGGCTCTTACGTGCGTTAATTCCCGAGCGAGCCATAACCAACCAGCGAACGCTTCGCTTCGAGCGCCGATTGATAGCCTGGGCGAGCTGACCGGTGAGTGCTGCCTCATGTGTAGAAGCGCCAACGCCCGCGACGGTCGATTCACCTACCGCGATCAGTTGTATCGGTTCGCCCACACCGGCAACTGTTCCTTCAAGCGGCCCGCCAGCAGCGGGGAGACGCGGCGTACGCTTTCTGGTCCAATAGCCCTGCACCACAAGAACCGGTAGCAGGGGCGGAGTAAGCATGGTGGCGAGATGTCGGTTCACTATGCTTTGCTGGCAAACGCGTAGACTCTTTTGGTGGGATACTCAAATTCGTAGGGGTTGCGCTCCACAATCTTAATATCCACGAAACCCGCTGTTTCGAGATAACCCAACATCTCGTCTCCCTGAAACAACCGGAAGTCGATTGAGACGGTCTGCCCGTACCACTCGTCTCGGTGCAGTTCACCTTCACCACCGTGGAAGGCCAGGAACAATTTGCCGCCAGGAGTCAAGACTCGATTCATCTCTTGAAGCGCGCGTGTCGCGTCGTCTCGTTTTATGTGGATGATGGAGTAAAACAAAACTATCGCTGCGAGTGAATCGTCCTCGAGGTTCAGCGACAACATGTCGCCCTGCTGAAACGGAATGTCGGGGTTCAAACGGGTCGCGATTTTGACCATCGCCGGGGACAAATCGATGCCGCGCATATTGACGCCGCGGTTTTGCAGATATCGCGCGACTTGTCCCGGTCCGCAACCTATCTCACAAACAGCCTTGTTGCCACTGATATCCCTGAGGCTTTGGACAAAGTCATCGAGCATCTGGCAGTCAAACGGCTTGCGTTTGAGCTCTTCAAAGAACTCGGCCGCATAGTGTTCTGCGACGCGGTCATAACCTGCTTGCAAGTCTGATTCCGATTTGTCCACAGGAAACTCCGTTCCGGCTCTGCCGTGTGATGTCCTGCCGCGGTCTCATGAAGTCAGTAACACCCCGTGGTAATTGGTGGGTGGTTGACTATTTAGAGAGGACCTTCACTTTCGAGCTGGGGTACTCAATCAGAACCGCGAACACTCCGGGTTCGGAACGTCATTTGGCAAAGCGCCTATTTCCACGCGAACCTCGATGATCATGGGTTGGTGCTGCTTCACTGGTATTCGGCGTGATCGAGTCACTACAGAACCGTGAGCGGTAGCGACCGGATCCTACTCTCAACTTGCAATCGACGATACAGCCCACAGAAAGATCGCAGGCATAGTTGAGTGCTCGCATCTGGTCGCTACGGCTCCCAGTTCTGTCTGCATCTGTCGTGTATTGCCGACAGTCGTCGCCAATATTTCGCGGCGCAAGAAATTATTGCGGTTCGTTTTTTCCCCAAATCCCTCGGGTATTGATTCGGCACTGAGATTGCCCTCAGCCGGACATGTTTCAACCATTAGCATCAATCTCGGAACCCTCAACTCCTTTCTCAGCAAACACCGTTGCTCCCCGGGAAACAGCTCTCGACGTCCCGGCCGGGCGTCCTCGTGTATTACTGGACGGCATACAACGCCGCTGGCTGCGCGAACTCCGGCGCCGCAAGGTGGGGCGAGCTTATGACATGGCGCTCGAAATCGCGCGCGTAATTCCTTCCAATTCATGCGTGCTCGATGTTGGCTGTGGCAACGGCTTCATCGCGCACCACCTGGCGGCAATGGCCGGAGCGAACGTTACAGGGATCGATCTGGATCCGACGACCGAGGCGGCGATTGCTTATCGACAATTTGACGGCAAACATTTTCCGGTCGCTGATAGCTCCGTGGACACAGTGCTGCTCTGCTACGTGCTGCATCACGCTCAGGATCTTGGCGTAGTTATGAATGAGTTGGGTCGTGTCTTAACCGATGGCGGTTTGGCTGTGATTTATGAAGATATCCCGGATGCCTGGTGGGATCGCCTTGTCTGCTGGACTCATAATCTCAAGTGGCGCAAACGCACCGGCCCGTGCACGTTTCGTAGCGAATCAGAATGGCGCACGCTCTTCAACTCGGCAGGCTTTGAGATAGTCAACGAACGACCGCTCTCACGCTGGCGCAATTTAGCACATCCCGTTTCACGCAGGCTGTATCTGCTGAGACACAGTCAGGCGCGGTGAGATATCCAGCGTGTGAAACTCCAAGTTCAGCCGGCACGCTCAATGCGCTCCCACGGACCCCAAATCGCGAAGGTCATACCGGGAACCTGTAGGTTCACAAACAATGTCTGGCCATCAGGACTGAACGTCGACCTGAAGAATAAAGCGGTAGAAGCCGGCGGTCGGCCGATCCTCGGTGAGATACAGAATCCCGGTTCGGCTATTAACCGCAACCGCCTCGTGCACGAAGCGACCCATCTGTTTGAGCGGTATAGGACTGACAGCTTTGTTGGCGGCTGCGGAGACTTCGAAACAGTAGCCATGACCCTTTTCGAATCCTCCCTGATCCTTGCCTTCACTGTCCTTGAATTTCTGCGGGCCTAGCACGGTTTCTTCACAACTGATCCAGGTATTCCACGGAGTAACGTTCGCCTTTCTCAATTCGAAAGATTTGAGCTTTGGTCAGACAGAGATTAAGGTTAACCGCTCAATCTTAATATCAGGTTAACTATGCTGCCTAAACTTACTTAATGTGATGGTTTAAACAGACCATCTTCTGTTTCGCCCGCTCTCACGCCGGCGCAATCGCCTTTACCTGCAAGCAAATGCCAAACTCAGCTAGATTGCGCCTATCTGCTGATTCATTTTCATGAAGTCGAAATTGTTCCATGCTTCCACTATCTTGCCGTCTTTGATCCGGACGATACTGATTCCACTAAAATCCACGGGAGCATTAGTGGCCGCCACGCCGAGATGATCGCCGGCGTGTTTGCCCCGAACAGAACATCGCGCAGCCACCCTGTCTCCTTCCGCGATCGTGTCTTCAACAATCACCTCGATGTCTGGAAAGGCGCCGCGAAACGTTTCGTGAAATGGCTTGAAATCTCCTGGGCCCTTCAAGGGATTCCCTGGATCATCCGACAGTCCGTGGGCGATGCCGTCTGCGGCAAACATCTCGGCGATCACCTCAGCGCGCCCCTTATTCCACACTTCTTCAAACCAGCGTCGAACCAGCGCCTTATTTGCATCCAGCGTGCTTTGCTCCTGCATCAGTTTCCCTCCCGTTCAAACTTCGCGAGAATATTCGTAGGCTCACTCTTCAACTAAGTCAGCAGCCATCGGCTGGGCATCGGGTCCCGCTGCTTCCGCGATGCGCAGCAGCCGCCGAAGCTTCTCTATTTGCTCCTCGTTTAGGTCTACAAATTGAACCCCAAATCCATGCGCGCTGTGGTGTCTGACTTCACCTTCCAGGTAGAGCCAATCATCGTCAGGCAACAGTATGCGGAAACCGACAATCTCTCCACGTCGCACTTCGCCAACGGAGTCCATGTAGCAACCGCCTTCGGACAGATCTGTAATCCGCGCACTGTGAGCTTCCGTCGAGCTGTCCCACATTGCGTTCAGGCTGACGCTTAATCTAGGCTTGTTTCTTCGATCATCCATGGTTGTTCGCGCTCCCGACTGAGACTAACCGTGACTTCCACGCTAAAACGCGATGTCGCTCGAGGGAGGACATCTTGTCGCAGTGAGTGTCTGAGCAGGAGGCGTCGACCGACGAAGACCGACGGCGTTCATCTTACACCGGCGAGGTTCTTATTCCACATGAAACTTATGCAGGATTCGATGGATGATGGGCGTGAGCACGATACCCATGATTCCTATGAATACCAGACCACTGAAAAGCGCATAGGCTGAAGCAAAGAGTTTCGCCTCAGTGGTTTTAAGAGGATTGATGGGACCCATGCCTCCCAAAATCATTGAGGCTTCCAGCAGCGAATCAACCCAATCGAAGCCGGCCAGCCAATGGTAACCTGAGATGCCGATGAACAGGACCAGTGCAACTATGCAGGCTGCCAGGCCCACGGCCCCGGCGAGTCTCCGGGCAAACACCGAGAAGGGCGCCAGCTTTTCATGACTTCGTTCAAATCCCGGAACAAGCTTCATAGCCGCTATCCCGCGGGAAACTGCGTTATCTCGCCTGGCCTGCGGAGCATTTTGTTAACTTCTCCAAGGTGAGTTTCTTCCTCGGCTATCATCTTGCGAGCATAGTCTTCCAGCAGAACGGAACGATCCTTCACCAGATCAAGTAGTTTCTTATAGAGTTCCAGTCCAGTCTTCTCTGCTTCAAGCGACTCGAGCAGAATGTCGTTAATGCCATGTTTGTGTGTTTCGAGCAGCGCGCCGATCTTCAATGACGGATGTTCACCCAGGTGTGTCACCAGTTCGCCGGCGGCGTTGGCATGCGTGAGACAGGTGGTCGCTTCGCTGCGAAGCCAGCTCACAATAGGGATGCGGCTGTGGCCAAACACCATCAACGCATAGTGAGTATATCTAACGAAACCGGCAAGTTCGGTTTCCAGAATCTCATTTAACAATGCTACTGCCGCTGCTTTATCCAAGTTTTCATCTGACATGATTGTCTCCCGGGTATTTCACGAGTGCTGATTTCCCTCACGGTTCAACGTTGGGTCTGTGTTCTAATAGTTGAAAACTAACTAACACAACTACGCGAAGACGGCTTCAGTTCTTCAGCTCAGAACTTATCGGAATAGCATGCAATCTCTTTCAGCGAAAGCTCACGTCATCATCCAACCTGAGAGACGTTCCGCGTGGCTTGGTAAGCTGCTTTGAAAAGCCTTCCATCAGAAATTACAACGCCACTCTAATAGGCTCGTGGTCGGGAAGCTGTGCTTGCCCCCGCGGTCGTCACATTCAAGTTCAACTGGCAGGAATACTCTTCAATGGATTCAAACAATCGCTCGCGCTCCGGCTCGTTCGTGGACTGGCGATAGGACATCACGAGGTCCTTGAGCGTGACAAGGTCGCGATAAAGTCCGGCGTTCTCGATCGGAGGCGTGAGATAGGAAATCAACTCGGCGTAAGAACGTCGTTTGGCAATCGAACCTTCCGAAGGGTTATTCACGCTATAGATGTAGATGTTGGGCAACTCGCCAATCAGCCTGTCCGGCCAGCACTCGTCCGAAAGCCCAATCTGTTTTCCAGTCATAAACTCCATCGCCCCGTGTGTTCCAACGTGAACAACAGCGTCGACATTCAGAACTGCCGATAGATATGTGTAGAAGGCCATGAAGCCGTGATGCGGTGCGCCGCTGCGTGCCATCATTAACCTCATTGGGTCACCTTCGTATCCAAACGTCGGTTGCACGCCGACAAAAACATTGCCAAGCTGGAGGCCCTGAACCAATAGATCGCGTCCGAATGAGTTAACCCGCCCCGGCGGCGGTCCCCACTCCTTCTCAACTTCATCCACATAGGGGCAGAGACGACGATACTCATCTACGTTCATTCGATAAGCGACGTTGGTGGTAGCTGCGAAGCGCTCAGCGTTTCCACCGATTAGTTCTTCTCTTAAGACGTCAGCAGACGCGGGAAGTTCGACGTCGTATCCTTCATTTTTAAGTTTAGTAAGAGAGTCCCAGATGCTGGGAAAAACATCGAGATCTGCCGCGGTGCCGACATTTCCTTTGTTAGGCGGAAAACAAAAAACTGTCAGCGCCAGCTTGAGTTCGCTGCGCGGCGCGGTGCGCAAGCGATTCCAACGTTTCAGGCGGCGCGCAAACCTGACACAGCGATCATCGAGCGCTACTGGCTCAACACCGCTCGCTGGTATGCCGCCGTAGATGAAGGGCTCTGTTGCGCCGTCGATTTCGGGAATTGCGATCTGCATGCCCGCCTGCACGGGATTAAGTCCGGTCTGCGACTCGCGCCAGGCGTCGATTGTTTGCGTGTCCAGGCTCACTGCTGAACGGTAGGGACGGTCCAGCTGTTTCAGGAACTCCGCCGCCGCTTCACTGTCATTCATCGCCGGGCCACCAACAAAACTAAAGCCGGTCAGCGAAACGATCTGACTAACCCTGGAACGGTCAGGAGTCAGTGGTCCGTCGTCAGTGGTTTGTCCGGTGGTCTTCGGTCTTTGGTCTTTGGTCTTTGACTGATCTTTGGTGTTGAGTCTGGACTTTGGACTTTGGACTTTCGACTCCGCGTCTTCGACAAAGAATTTGATGACCGCCTTGCGGTTATCCATCAACGTCGAGAGCGCAGGAATAACACTCAGGCCCTCCGCTTCGATGGCGCGAATCAGTGCGTCGTAGTGCTTGGTTGTCTGACTGACCACCTGCGGTCGCATCAGCAATAGGCCCACAGTCGATTCCGGATCGAGCAGACGGTACATGGACTCTGAATGTTGGCTTTGGGATTTTGGACTTTGGACTTTGGACTTTGGACG
Source organism: Pyrinomonadaceae bacterium (assembly GCA_036507195.1). Lineage (GTDB taxonomy): Bacteria > Acidobacteriota > Blastocatellia > Pyrinomonadales > Pyrinomonadaceae > PSRF01. Next base: position 28,466 of record DASXQM010000175.1, read on the forward strand.
GTTAGTCCTGTACCACTTCTGATAATCAGCGAATGTTTCAAACAGCTTGGTCGCATCCGGATGGTAAATCGCTACTGACGGCAGATGCGCGGGCGGCGCCAGCTTAATCTGCGCCTTCTTCAATCGCTCATCGGGCACATACTCCTTCAGCGCGCAGAGAACCATCGCGCGGATGTTCGCCGGTGTTGGCTGAAGGAAGTAGCAAAAGATGTTGAGGTAATTCTTTACGTCACGCAAACCACCGGCGCTTGGCACAAACTTGAGGACGCCCGGCAGGCGGTCAATAAATTTCAAATACTGACCATGTCCATTCTTGTGACCATTGGTCTTGTTGCCGTCCCTAACTTGTCGTCCCACCCACGAGGCGGCTGCTGTTAAGACTCCTATCCCCTGGCTACCCGTCTTTACCCCTTCCCCCTTCCCCTTTTCGCCTTCGCGCCTTCCGCCAATGAGTCTCGACACGTCAAGCCGTCCCATGCGCGTGTGCCGCATGAGATCCGGCATGCAGTTGATCACAATGACTGCCGCATGCAGTTGTTTGTAACGATCGAGCGTGCGAATAAGCCGCGCGGCGTTTTCGCCATCCATCACGTGAATGGCGAAGACAACATCCGAGGACTGCAGGTCGTGTTCAATCTCACACCACTCGTCGTTGGTGAGTGGTGCGCCAAAGTTGTAGGCTGCAATCTTCAGCTCCAGCTCATATTGGCGATTAATTTCGCGCTCCGCCTGTTTCAGCGGCCCCAGTAGACTCGATCCGACATATAGAAACGTTGCTTTCATCTTCTGAAGCTTTTTAGACACGCTCTCCGGCACAGTCTTCCAAACCGTCACGCAGCTTCTCTACGATTTCCTCGTCAGGATTCCAGTATCCGCGATTGTGCGCCTCGAGCAGACGATTCGTGAGCGAACGGACGGAATGCGGATTCAACTCGAATAACCGTTTGAACATGACCGGATCCAACAAGAACGTTTTGCAAATCTCTGTATAGATCCAGGGATCGACAGCATCCCCCGTCGCGCTCCAGCCGAATGTGTTCGCTACGTGATTCTCAATCTCCGCGACACCGCGAAAACCATGTTTGAGCATTCCTTCATACCACTTTGGATTGAGCGTCTTCGAGCGAGTCTCAAGCCGAACGGTTTCTTCCAGCGACCGAACCTTTGTCTGTGGTGAAAGCGAATCACACAGGTAGATAGCCGGACGAGATTTGGTCCGCATCTCAACTGCCTTGGAAATCCCACCCAGATATTCGAAGTAGTGATCCACGTCGGTGATACCGACTTCGAATGAATCAAGGTTCTGATATGTAGCTTCTACTCGCGACAACGCGTCATCCATCAAGTAGCGAGCCTCGCGACCCTCCACGGTTCGTCCGCTTGAGTCGCGCGTGTACGCGAAGGATTTGCGTGTAACGAACAAATCTCCCAGTGTCTCCTCGGTCTCCCACTGCGAATCCATAACCATGAAATTCACATTCGTGCCGTAGTTGCCTGGCGCATTTGAAAACACTCGAGTTACTGCGTCGTCAAACCCCGAAGCCTTCTCCTTCATGCTTTCGGAGATATTGCGCCGCACGTAATTCAATTCGAGAGGCTCGTCAAGGACAGCGACCCGTCGCACCGCTTTATCAAGCAGGGTCATAGTCGGCGCAAACAGGTCGCGGAAGATGCCAGACACTGTGATCACCACGTCGATGCGCGGGCGTTGCAATTCTTCCAGTGGAATTACTTCAACTTCAGTAGCGCGATTAAGCGCATCCCGCAGAGGACGAACGCCCAGCAACCAGAGCGCCTGTGCGACACCCTCCCCTTGCGTCTTTATGTTGTCCAGGCCCCACAGAACCAGTGCCAGGGCGCGTGGATACCGGCCATGCTCTTCCATATAACGGTAAAGCAAAGCGTCGGCAGTGAGCTTCGCGCGGGAGAACGCCACTTGCGAAGGAACTGAATAAGGATTGACGGCGTGTGTATTGCGACCCGTAGGAAGAACTAGCGGATTCTGAACGATGTCCGCACCCGGTCCCGGCGTGATGTATTCGCCGCGCAACGCGCGCACCAGCGACTCCAGCTCGTTATTGGAATCCAGTTGTTCAGCAATCCGTGTCAGCATGGAGAAAGTGGGAAGTAATCTCTCGCTGTCGACGCCGGCCTTCGAGTTCAGCAAGTAAATCGCGGCCTCTGCACCGGCTTCGCAAAACCGTTGCACTGCTTCCACGACAATTCCATCGACCAATTCTGTCGTCTCGCTTGTTGCCGTTTCCTGGATCAGCTTGTCATAGCAATCAATGCCCAAAGAATCCGCTACCAGTTTCGGTAGCGCGCACGCACCCAGCTCCGGCCTGTCAAACGACGCAACCATACGCAGCAAATCTGCTTTTTCATGAAGCTCCGCGGCGCGGCCAAATATGTGCAGGCCTGTGGGGATCAGCCGCTGTTCGATTTCTATCAGTTCGTTGCAGAGCCGCATGACGCGAGCGTCACGCTCGATGGAATTCAGCTTGGATCTCATGGCAAGAGTGGTGCTCGATTCTGGCGTTCAGGCAACTTAGATATATTCGAGAAGTGTTTTAGCTGAAAAAGTGAAGGTGGGCAACAGTCGCGGCCAGGTTTAATGTTACCTGGCGGTTGTCACGTGCGAATGCAACCCTTTTAACTGGAAAGCGGAACGGCGGCAAGCCGCCAATCCTATAGATAATCAGACCCACGCTAATCCTTCTTTAGGAGCCGGTTCGAATCTTCAATTCGCGCTCTTTTTTTATTGACAGCAAACTCGTTTTGTAATAGATTCCGCGCACCTCATTATTGCTCCCGACATTTTAGTTCTTGCCCAGACACTTTGATCTTGCTCAGTAGTGTTTAGAGATGCCCCGTATCTCATAGTGGTATCTCCTTGACAACTCACAATCTTCTGTCTGGTCGTGATGAAACAGGCGCCACCTACCTCGTTTCGGCCAGCCCTTACGAACCAGCGGGTTTCCAGCAGTCTAGAGGAATAGGCGGAGCTTGCTGACTCGCAAATTCGCCCTTCCTGTCCCACACAAAGCACCTTCAAGACTCCAGGGAGGGAGACTGAAATGTTGAAACTGATGAAAGTTTTAGCGCTAGTTCTCTTTGTAGCGGCGCTCGCCTTGCCCATGTGGCTGGCGAGTTCCGTCGAGGGTCAGACGGGAACTGAGGCACTCACTACTGACATGGATGCCAAGACCCCCAATGATCTCTTCAACGGCTTTGGCGCGTTGGGCACGCCGATCGATGAATGCGTAGCGGAACCCGTAGCGCCCACGGCCCGAGGCAATGGCAGATTCGAAGACAACAAGTTCATTTTCAGCGAACGGGAAACCGTCGCGGATGGGCTTGGACCCACTTACAACGATGTCGGCTGCGTTGAATGCCACCAGTCTGTCGACGTAGGCGCATTCAGCCAAACGATGGAATTCCGAGCTGGCCACATCACGAACGGAGCATTTGTTGATGCCGCAGGCGGCCAACTAATTCATGCTCGCGGAACTGATTCAGATATCGTCGAGCATATAAACACCGGTGAAACTAACAAGGCTTTCCGCATTACCACCAGCACCCTTGGCGATGGCTTCGTGGAATGTATCTCAAATACCGTACTTCAGAATAACGTCGCAGCACAGCCGTTCGCACAGCGCGGCGTGTTAACTGCCGTGCCGGTTACCGAAGCCAACAACGCTCTGCGCAATGGCCGATTCGGATGGAAGGCCCAACAAGCCAGCCTCTTGTCATTTGCCGGCGATGCCTACCTTAATGAGATGGGCATAACCAATAAATTTGCCGGAGACGGAGGCAGAAGCTCTAACGATCCGAATGCCGGACATTTTGAGAACCCCTGCAGCACCGCCGAAGGTGTCATTAATTGCACCGGCGCGCCATTCGACCCAGTAGCTGATCCGGAAGACGATGGGGACGACGTGCTTGCATTTGCCGACTTCATGGCTGCAACGCGCGCGCCTGGTCGTCAGAACCCGATTCCAGCCGCCGCAGTGCGCGGCGACCCGCTGTTTAATTCAACAGGTTGCGCGGTTTGTCATACGCGCACTTTCCAAACCGCCACTCCTGGCACATCCATCAATGGCGGCGCGTTCACAGTGCCAACGGCCCTGGGCAACAAGATAATCCATCCGTTCAGCGACTTCGCGCTGCACGACATCGGCACTGGCGATGGCATAGTCCAAAATGCAGGCCAATCATCGATAAACCAGATGCGAACCGCACCCCTTTGGGGCATTCGAGCTCGCAACCGGTTTCTACATCAGGGTTTGAATGTCACAATATTCGACGTGATTCAGCTACACGCCGGGCAAGCCACGACGGCGCGTAACAATTTCAACGCCCTGTCCACCGCACAGCGAAACGACCTGATAGCTTTCGTCTTATCACTGTGACATTCCTGCAGTGACTGTGACGCAGAGCTACACTCGAAGCTCGCCGGACTCTTTTTCCGGCGAGCTTCCTTTCCGCCATCAGTGGATAGTTGCCGGTATGGTTCAACACTAGCTGCTTAGCTGCAGGCGGCTGGCAAGGGGGCAACAATGGGACAACTTCCGATTCGTCACTTTCCAAAGCCTCTGGTAAAGGTGACTCATCCAAATAGTTTCAGAATCGATTTACTCGCGCTGATTATCGCCTGTACCTTTTTGTTTGGTTGTGAGACAGCGAAAAAGCCTGTAGCAGAAGCGCAACCTTCACCCACTGCGTCCCCGCAGGATCAGCCACTGCAAATATCAAAGCTGCCGCCACCTGAACTCAACGCGGTTCAGGACGCTGTGAGGCGCGTCTTTAAGGATAGCGCTCTGATAGATACGAGCAGCAAGCCTGTTTTCATCGCCGGAGACTTCAATGGTGACTTCTCGCAGGATATCGCCGTAGTCTTGAAGCCGGCGCCCGACAAACTCTCCGATTTTAATCAGGAATTCTCCAATTGGCTCCTTAGAGATCCATTGGCTGGCAACGAGTCGCCGATACCACGCCTTCGCGTCGCCGCTAATGACGTTATGCTAGCCGTAATTCACGGATATGAAGCCAACGGCTGGCGCGACCCACAAGCAACTCAAACATTCCTACTTAAAAATGCTGTCGGCTCAGGCATGGAGGTACGTCAACCAAAAGAGGTCGCTGCGGCCAGCCAGGGTAAGAAGCGACCGCAACTGCACGGCGACGTGATTGGCGAGGTACTTGGGGGTACCTCAGGATATCTCTACTATTCTGGATCGACTTACGCCTGGTATGACCCGAAAACCTTTAAAGGCGACCCTGAACCGGGAATGTTCCATGGCGCTTCCGAGCGAAAGGTGAAGAAGTAACTCGAGTAGTGACATAAAAGCCGGAGCGCCTGGACATTTCGCTCGAGTTAATCGTGGCAATGATATCGTAGCGAAGCCTGCAGTATATGAGATTCGCATACAACACTTAAAAACGGTCGGGAGGTAATCAAATGAGTTTCAAGAAGTGGGGAGCCTTCACCTGCATGGTTCTCTTGACGTGTTTGGGTATGCCAAAAGTAGGAACAAACAATGGTGCGGCTTTTGCTCGAGGCGAGCTCGCTCCGCAAAACTCTTCGGAGACTGAATTCATAACGGCTGACGAGTTGAAGGCGAAACTCGCTAAGAACGAACCCGTCACGATAATTGATGTTCGAGGGGCCAACGGTTTGTCCGAGAACGCTGACAAGATCAAGGGCGCCGTTTATGTAAAACTAAGAAGGCTTAAGTACAGACTAGGCTTTCCACCGCTTAGAGATCTTCCTCGCAACCGCCAGGTTGTTACTTACTGTGCCTGTCCAAACGATGAATCCAGTGTCAGGGCGGCCCAACTGCTCCGGGAGTCGGGCTTCAAGCACGTTCGCGTTCTGAAAGGTGGCTGGGTAGTCTGGAAGAAAGCCAATGGACAGGTGGAGCCGATGGGGCGGGGGATATAGAGGCCTGCAGAGAGTACGGTAGAACCAATTTCTATAGAGCTGCTGCTGGGGGGCGCAGCCACCTTATAAAGGTACACAGGAAAGAATCTTGCGACTCACGCATATCGACACGAAGTAGACTTTCTAAGTTCAAGTCCTCTGTACTGAATGCTTTTCCCTGAAAAGTTCAATACAATTGATCCTGACAATGATCCAGCAAGTCAGGAAGTCAAAACAGGAGGACAGGCGACTATCTTAGAAGTCGACAATCTACGATGTGTGCGCGGGGAGCGCTTGCTTTTTAGCAATATAAGTTTTTCCCTGATGCCGGGAGGGTTCCTGCAGCTTACCGGTCCCAATGGCAGCGGGAAGACAAGCCTTTTACGCATTATTTGCGGATTGATGACCCCGGAAAGTGGAGAGATACGGTGGCAGGGAGCGCAGATTCGCTCACTTGCTGAGGAATATTCCCGAAGCATCACCTACATTGGTCACCGTAACGCAGTTAAAGAGGAGTTGAACTCGCTGGAGAATCTTCGCATCTCCAGCGGACTCGCGGGTTTCCAAGTCAGTCTCGCTCAGGCTGAACAGGCTCTCTCACGAGTGGGACTGGCGGGTCGTGAAAACTTGCCGGCGCGTTTCCTGTCTGAGGGGCAGCAACGAAGGTCGGCACTGGCACGGCTTATTTCTTGCAGCACCGTGCTATGGGTGCTTGATGAAGTGCTTGCGTCGCTCGATCACGCGGCGGTAATCCTGATTGAGGCCATAATTGGTGAACATTTGAGCAGAGGGGGGATGGCGATTGTCGCTACGCACCAGGAACTCCATATCTCCGCAGGTTCATTTCAGCGGCTCGAACTGGCTACCGGGGTCCCCGGCGACGCAGCGTCGCTGGGGTGGTCGTCGTGAGCGCCCCCTCAACTCTGTTAATGTTTCGCTGGATCGTCGCGCGCGATCTTACGCTGGCGTGGAGGCGGCGCGCCGATGTCTTATCTACGCTGTTCTTCTTTGTGATCGTTGTAAGCCTTTTCCCGTTGGGGATTGGACCCGAAACAGAGTTGCTGCGATCAATTGCGCCGGGTGTGGTATGGGTCGCAGCCTTGCTGGCCTCGATGCTTTCGCTCGGACGCGTTTTCGCGAACGATTATCAGGATGGTACGCTGGAACAGATGTTGCTAACTCCCCAGCCCCTTTATCTGGTTGTGCTGGGCAAGGTGTTGGCGCAATGGCTGGTCTCAGAAGTTCCCCTCGTACTGATCGCGCCCCTGATTGGCGTGCAGTTTGATTTGGCTACGGATGCGCTCCGGATACTTTTTGTTTCACTGCTAATCGGTACGCCGATTTTGAGTTTGATTGGATCGATCGGAGCGGCGTTAACACTGGGGTTGCGTGGGGGCGGCGTTCTAATCGCGCTTTTGATATTGCCGCTCTACATTCCAGTGTTGATCTTTGGAGCCGGCGCAGTTGACGCCAGCATCTCGGGCATGAGCCCACAGGCGAATCTTTATTTGCTGGCCGCTTTTCTCCTGGTGTCGTTGGTTTTTGCGCCCTGGGCAACTTCGGCCGCTTTGCGAATATCTTTGGAGTGAAACGGTCTTTGGTTTTGGGTCTCTGGTCTTTGGTCTTTGGTCTTAGGTCTTTGGGTTTTAGGCATTTGGTTTCTCAGATTTGAGATCTGAAATTTGAGATCTCAAAGAAAGAAAGACCAAAGTCCTAAGACCAAAGACCAAAAGCCAAGGACCCGGCAAAAACGATTCTCATTGATAGCACCAGAATGAATCTATACAAATACGCATCCCCCTCGGCCTTTTACCCGCTGGCCGGAAAAATGATTCCCTGGTTTGCAATCCCGGCCGCAATTCTTTTTGCGCTGGCTTTGTACATAGGCTTCTTCGTGGCGCCGGCGCTGGCTGGCGACCAGAACGAGGTTTATCACATAATATTTATTCACGTGGCGGCCGCCTGGATGGGAATGTTCCTTTACGTTCTTATGGCCATCTACGCCGGTATTGGCTGGGCTTTCAATGCGCGACTCGCGTCCATGATGGCGTCATCACTTTCAATTACCGGGGCCTTGTTCACCTTGATTTCTTTGATCACCGGTTCGTTTTGGGGCAAGCCAACCTGGGGAACGTGGTGGGCGTGGGACGCACGTATAACATCTACTTTGATCTTGCTGTTTCTCTACATCGGCTTCATCTCACTGCAATCAGCCATTGATGACCCGCGACGGGCGGATCGAGCTGGAGCCGTGCTTGCGCTCGTGGGCGTCATCAACGTACCAATCATCTATTTCTCCGTGCAATGGTGGAACACATTGCACCAGGGCGCGACTATTCGGCTCCTCGAAAAACCCAAGATGACGGGGCCAATGCTGGCCGCCATGTTCATCATGCTTGCTGCCTGTTGGCTCTATTCGATCGCTGTGGTTTTGATTCGCCTGCGTTGCATTATTCTGGAAAGAGAACAAAATGCTGCCTGGGGAGCTGAGGGAGCGGTTTGATCATGAACTGGTCAGAATTCTTTTCAATGGGTGGTTACGGCTTGTATGTATGGGGCTCCTATATTGCCGCGCTCATAGTGATGGGTGGAGAAGTTGTGTTACTTATGAGGCGCAGGAAGTCGTGTAAGCGAATCAATCGCGATCGCGAGTGATTGAGAGAGAGAGATAATCATGAAACGTCGTCATAAACGAATTGGGTTTATTGTCGCCGGACTGGCGGCGCTTGGCGTCGCTGCCGCGCTGGTACTCAGTGCATTCCAGCAGAATCTGGTGTTCTTCTTCAGCCCTTCGCAGGTTGTTGCTAAAGAAGCGCCCATCAACAAAACATTTCGCGTCGGCGGCCTCGTCGAGAATGGAACTCTCAAGCGTGACAGCGATGGACTAACTGTTCACTTTACGGTGACAGATACTGCCAAGAGCATTCCAGTTGTGTACAAAGGTATTCTTCCCGACCTGTTCAAAGAAGGCAAAGGATGTGTGGCGCAAGGTCATGTTGGATCGGACGGCGTGTTTTATGCAGATCAGGTTCTCGCGAAGCACGACGAAAACTATATGCCGCCCCAAGCGGGTCAGGCGATCGACAGCGCTAAGCACGAACGAGAAGCCGCCAAAACAGTTGTGGATCAGTAAAGATGGTTCCTGAAATCGGACAGTTCGCATTAATCCTGGCGCTGCTCCTGGCGCTCACGCAAGCGACGTTGCCGTTGATCGGCGCTGCGCGTGGCAATCGCTCGTGGATTGCTGTCGCGGCGCCGGCAGGCCAGGCGCAGTTTATCTTTGTCGCCATCGCGTTCTGTTGCCTCGGTTACTCATTTATCACTAATGACTTTTCCGTTCTAAACGTCGCCACCAACTCTAATTCACAGCTTCCGCTGCACTACCGGCTCGCCGCCACCTGGGGCTCGCATGAAGGTTCGCTCTTGCTCTGGACCTTTATGCTCGGACTCTGGACCGTAGCGGTTTCGCTTTTCAGCCGCCACCTTCCCGACGAGATGGTCGCGCGCGTGTTGGGAGTGATGGGCGTAATCAGCGTGGGTTTCCTGCTGTTCATGTTGCTGACCTCCAATCCTTTTGCGCGCCTGTTTCCAGCGGCCCCAGATGGACGGGATCTCAATCCGCTTCTTCAGGACCCGGCGATGGTCGCACACCCACCAATGCTCTACATGGGGTACGTGGGCTTCTCAGTTGCCTTTGCATTTGCGATCTCTGCATTGATCAGCGGCCGTCTCGATGCAACGTGGGCGCGCTGGTCGCGGCCTTGGACCACAGTGGCCTGGATGTTTCTGACAGTCGGCATCGCGCTGGGAAGCTGGTGGGCCTATTACGAGCTCGGTTGGGGCGGTTGGTGGTTTTGGGATCCGGTAGAAAACGCTTCTTTTATGCCCTGGCTCGTCGGGACGGCCCTGATCCATTCCCTAGCGGTTACGGAAAAGCGGGGCGGGTTTAAAAGTTGGACGGTGCTGCTCGCTATCGGGGCCTTCTCACTAAGCTTGCTCGGTACATTTCTCGTCCGCTCGGGTGTTTTGACCTCGGTGCACGCTTTTGCCACCGATCCGAAACGCGGCATCTTCATTCTGACTTTTCTAGCATTTGTAATAGGCGGCTCCCTGCTGCTGTATGCCTGGCGGGCCAGACAGGTTGGACTTGGTGGCAAATTTGAACTGATCTCGCGCGAGTCGTTGCTGCTTTCAAACAATGTCCTGCTGGTGGTCGCCGCGGGCTCGGTTTTGCTGGGCACTCTCTACCCGCTTATCATAGACGCTTTGGGTATGGGTAAACTCTCCGTCGGGCCGCCCTACTTCAATAGTGTGTTTGGGCCGTTAATGGTTCCCGCTGTGTTCTTAATGGGCATTGGACCAATCGCCCGCTGGAAGAAAGCGAGTCTCCCGGAATTGGCCATCCGCCTGCGTTGGGCTTTTCTCGCAAGCGTCGCAACAGCCCTAATCCTTCCTTTTGTTCTGGGACAGTGGAAACCACTTGCTAGTCTCGGATTGATGCTCGCGCTCTGGATTGTAACTACCGCCTTTGTCAATCTCCGGGACCGCGTAAAAACAACCTCCGGGCAATTGAGTGTTTGGCAAAAACTTGGCATGCAAACCCGGAGTTACTATGGCATGCACCTGGCCCACATAGGGGTCGCGGTTTTCATCGTCGGCGTCACCATCGTCACCGGCTACCAGTCAGAGCAGGATGTGCGGATGGACGTCGGCGATACGGTGAACGCCGGCGGTTATAGTTTCCGCTTCAATGGCGTAACCAGAATTGTGGGCCCCAATTATGAAGCAGCGCGGGCCGAGATAGATGTCAGCAAAAACGGGATCGTCACTAACAAGATGTACCCGGAGAAGCGTAACTATACCGCCTCAGGAAACGTGATGACGGAAACCGCAATCGATAGCGGGCTGTTTCGGGATCTCTACATATCTCTGGGTGAACCCGTGAGCGGTGGCGCCTGGAGCGTGCGGGTCTACTACAAGCCTTTCGTCTCGTGGATCTGGGGCGGCGCGGTGTTGATGGCTATTGGCGGTGGCCTGGCGCTTAGCGATCGCCGTTATGCTTTAGCAGCGCGCAAACAACGTGAAGCGATGCAGACAGCAAAAGCAATGACTGCGCCCGCGCTCGCCAGCGTAGCCAAGGTTGAGGCCTCGAATTAGCAGTGTTACAAGCCAAAAACTCGAAATAGCTAACTCTCCACAGCCCGTTTTGTAATGAATATGCGTTTCGCCATTCCGCTCATCATTTTCCTGGTTATCGCAGGCTTTCTCGCGAGTCGACTCCGAGGAGGATACGATCCGCACATAATACCCTCCGCTCTCATTAATAAACCCGCACCTGAGTTTCAGTTGCAGGAGCTGCGCAACCCAACCCAAACTTTCTCGCCCAAGCAAATGCGGGGGAAAGTCTGGCTCTTAAACGTCTGGGCTTCATGGTGCGTTGGCTGCCGAGAAGAGCACCCATTTTTGATTGAGCTTTCAAAGAGCGGGGGTATCCCGCTGTACGGTCTCAACTGGAAAGATAAGCGGGAAGACGCTCTCGCGGTGCTGGAGCAAATGGGCGATCCTTACGTACTTAATGTGTCCGACTTTGACGGACGAGTGGCGATAGACTACGGCATAACCGGTGCGCCGGAGACATATTTGATTGATCAGAACGGCATCATTCGCTACAAGGAAGTTGGTCAACTAACTCCCGAAATCATGGAGAAAAAGATTCTCCCGATAGTCATGGGTTTGAATAAATGAAGCGGATCGGTTTGCTCTTATTCATTTTCTGCTTTCTTCCCTGCCTCGCGCTCGCGAAAGAAGCAAAGCCGCTCTCGAATGACCCCGAACTCGAAAAGCGATTGATGGCTCTTTCTGAACAACTGCGTTGTTTAGTTTGCCAGAATGAAACACTTGCAGGCTCGCAGGCCGATCTGGCCGAAGACCTTCGCGGTCTGATTCGGGAACAGATGAAGGCGGGAAAGAGCGACAAAGAAATCGTTGCATATCTTACTGACCGCTACGGAAAGTTTATTCTCTACAACCCGCCGGTTGACCCAACCACTTATTTGCTCTGGTTCGGGCCGTTTGTTTTCCTCCTCGCCGGCCTTGTATTTCTCTTTCGCTACTTGAAGCAGCGTCGTGAGTTAATTACTGAGGAGCCTCTCTCCGCGGCGGAGCGCCGCCGCGCGGAAACGCTTCTGAAAACTGCGCCGGGAAAAGAGACAGCATGATACTTTTCTGGTTGATATGCGCCGGCCTGGTAGCAATAGCCCTGGCATTTGTCCTTCCGCCTTTACTCGAGCGCGCACCTAAAGACTCAGGTGAAGATGAGAGTAAAGAAGCCAACCTGGACGTTTACCGCGATCAACTTTCCGAGTTGGACGCTGACTTGCGAAACGGCCTCGTCAGTCCGGAACAGTTTCAACAAGATCGCGAAGAAATAGAGCGACGCCTCCTGGATGACCTGGCCTCGGCTGACGAGGGATCTAAAAATCAAACCAAACGCGCGGCCGGCAGGAGACCGGTTTACGCGATCGCCCTCGGCATTCCAGTTATCGCCGTTGCTTTGTATCTCCTGGTTGGAAATTCTGCCGTGTTGTCAGGGGCAGCTACAACGGCTCGCCAGGCGCCGTTTGCCGGTGGCTCCCAAGCCAACGGGCAAATGAGCCAGGAACAGATCGAGGCAAACGTCGCGGCACTGGCGAGGCGTTTGGAACAGAATCCCAGCGACGCTCAAGGGTGGACCATGCTCGCGCGCTCTTACATGACTTTGCAGAAATACAGTGACGCAACCAACGCCTATGCGAAAGCCGCCGCACTGAATACCAATGATGCCGACCTCCTGTCCGACTACGCCTTTGCGATGGCTATGGCCAATGACCGACAGCTTCAGGGCGAACCATTCGAGCTGGTCAAGAAGGCCTTGCGCATCGAGCCGCAAAATGCGAAAGCTCTCGATCTTGCGGGCAGTGCGGAATTTCAAGCAAAAAACTATGAGCAAGCAATCGATTACTGGCAGAAAGTCTTGAAGCGAACACCCGCGGATTCGGAATTAGCCGGCAGGCTTGCGCAAAATATTCTCGAAGCAAAGAGCCTGGCTGGTTCGAGCGCTAAATAGAATTCAGGTTAGAATGGTCGAAGCAAACTACTAATCAATGAGGAGATGTGTTGATGTCAGAGACAAAAAGAAAGGCCGCTGATTGCAGACTGTACCCAAGTGAGAATGGTTGCACGCTGAGGATCGAAGGAACGGAAGAGGAAGTGCTCGAGGTTGCAACCCAACACGCGGTAACGGCGCATGGACACACGAATAGCCCGGAATTGCGGGAGCAGTTACGGGCTCTGATAAAGGACGTTGACGAGTAAGAAGCATTCCAGAAGTATTCCCGGAAACAATGACACGAGAGAATCTGCTCTTCGCAATTATTGGTCTGCTCTTTGGGTTCATCGTTGGTTTCATCTTTGCCAGCACCATGAATCAGCGCTACGGACCCGGTGCACCCACAGCTTTATCGAGTGGCCAGATGCCATCTGATCATCCTCCCGCAGGTGCAAGGGCCGCCGGCCAAACTTCTGGCGACATGCAGGCGGAGGTCACGGCCCAGCTTGAAAAGGCCAGGAAGGAACCCAAAAACTTTGAGGCGCAACTACAGGCCGCTGAACTCTACTACCGAATCCAACGATACGATCCCGCGATTGAGTTCCTCCTCAAAGCCAATCAACTGAAGCCCGACGATTATCAAACTCTGTTGGCGCTCGGAGTCGTGAATCTGGACGCGGGTCATTTCGATGTTGCCGAGAAATGGTATCGAGCAGCACTCCTGAAAAAGGGTGACGATGTCGTCCCACTCGCAGGCATGGCCGCGGCGACACTTGGAAAAGGCGATGCGAAGGCGGCCGAGCAGGCGATCGCCAACCTGGAAAAAGTGGATCCAACGAGTCAGGATTTGCCGCAGTTCAAAGAGAAGCTGGCTAGCCTGAAGGCTGGAGAAAAGCAAAAGTAAACTTACTGGCAAGGCCAGGAACTTTAGCCGCGCCGCTCAACTACAGAACCGTGAGCGGGCCGGGGTCCCCGGCGCGGCAGCCGCGCTGGGGTGGTGGTAGCGACCGGATGCTACACTCAACCGGCCGACTCGCTCGAAGAAGTCATGACCGAACAGGACTTAATCATGGCCGTCAACCATGTTTGTTTAACCAAGGCGAACCTTGACCTTGACTAAAGTGGTGAGGTTGAGTGTAGGATCCGGTCGCTACCGCTCACGGTTCTGTAGTTGAGCGCCGTCTTGCGAGTACCAATTGTGATTAGTTGTTAAAAAGGTCAGCGGTTTTCCGTTTTACACGTTAAATGAGAAATGGAAAATCTCGGGTGTCGCAGGAGTCTCGTCGATTTTGTATTAGGGCGAGATAGTCATTCGCACCACACTCGCCAGCGGAATTCTCTGTATCTTCCCATCTTTACCCACCACCACTACCTGACCATTCTCAACTGTCACGCGGCGGACGCTGTTCATATAACGATCGACGAGCGTGCCATCGTTTGTTTCGATTATCAATCGCGGACCGGTGTCCTCCGGTTCCTGAATGTCAGGTGGCCTGGCAGCGCGGCGCTCAGCAGTGCTCCTTCTGGTTGGCCGCCTTTCTTTGACGGGTGGCTTAGTTTCTGGTTCCGAAATCTTCGCCGGTGGTTTGCTTCCTGCCTCGCGTTTCGCCGCAGTCTCTTCAGACTTCGCGGGCTGAGTTGGGCTCGTCCTTCGTGGCGCGGGACGACGTGTCCGGCTGGTTCTTGCAGGTTTGCTGGGGGCCGCTTTGGGTTCCGGTGATTCAACGGGAGTCGGTTTCGGCGCGGGCCTTTCGGCAACCTCAGTGCGGGGCTCCTCGATCCGCGCCCCCGCTGACGACACTCGCCTCCCTCCTTTCGCCGGTGCTCCTAAGGCAAGCGCCGGTTGCGTTGCCTCTTCGTGTTCCGCCAGCGGTCCTGACGTTATCGGCACAAACGAGCCGCCGAAATAAATTCTATAAACTGCATCGTCATCGTTAGGAGTGCGACCTTCCACTCGGAGAATCAAGTCTTCCTGTTTCCGGAGATAAATACCTTTTGTAATCGGCGAAGAATTACCCGCGTAAACCGTAAACTTCAGGAGCGGCTGCAGACCAGAGAAGGTGAAAACATCAATATCCCCGTTAAGGTTCCGGCTGTCGACGGTAATCATGAGGTCGCCTGGAGCGCCGGTGAATGCATAAAAGTGATCGCTGAGTCGCGGATCGCCGAGATCTCTCGCTGCAATCGTTCCCATCACTTCATTTGTGCGTATGGGTGACGGCCAGGCTACGTCGGTGGACTGCGCCCATGCGCCGCCGGTGTAAGAAGCCAGGAGCAAAACGATCCAGCAGGCGGTGCGTGCAAGTATCTTCGTTGTCACAAGCTTCTGCATTTAAGAAGTCTTACCTGGTAAATCAATAATTCGAAATCAACCGGCCTGCCTCTGAATCTGGGAATGTAAGAATATCAGATTTGTAATGGGAACCGCATAGCTGCAGCACCCGTACTCAGACGGTTTTCATTTTGATAACTTCGCGGTCACATTTGGGGCGGCTCGGTATCTGTTGCGCAACCGGAACAACTTCATATCAGAACCGGAAGCGGTAGCGACCTGGTCCATGACCATTACAAATGAGCTTATTGTTACTGGACCCGGTCGCTACGGCTCCTGTTCCGTATTTGTTTAGCGCGGCAGCTCGCTCCCTCCTGAAGACAAAGCCGCGTAAGCAACACTCTTGCATCGTGGGTCGACGAATACGGAACCGGGAGCGGTAGCGACCTGGTCCGTGATCATTACAAATGACCTTATTGTTACCGGACCCGGTCGCTACCGCTCCTGGTTCCGTATTTGTTTGGCGCTCTAGCTCGCTACCTGCTGAAGACAAAGGCGCGTAAGCAAAACTCTGGCTGGTCGACGAATACGGAACCGGAAGCGGTAGCGACCTGATCCCAGCACTCAACGTATCCCATAGGTCTTTGTGGCGACGAAAAACACCATTGCAGCATTGAATGCCGGCATCTGGTCGAACCGCTCCCGGTTCTGATTTGAAACCTCCGCTCAGTCAGGGCCAATCGTTGTGCCCCAGTAATATTCCAGCTGAAACTTCTGGTATCCTGACATTATGAGAAGCCCTTATCCCATTAGACTATCACTGCTACTCCTCGCCACTCTCTTCGCCTTTCCCACGGACGCGAACGCGCAGGCGTGGTCGGTAAAGCTTGATAAGACAGTCCGCTTCTATCAGACAACAGACCTGGGGGTGTTACTTGCCGCCACGGACAAATCCCTTTACGCGATTGACGGTCAAACAGGGGAAACGCTTTGGCGCCGTAAAGATGTGTCGCTGGACGAAACTGACGTGGCGCCCATACCCGGCTCCGATTTGATCCTGCTCAGTTTTGAAAGGGGCGAACGAACTCGAGTTGAAGCGGTAGACCTCTTGAGCGGCGATACCCTCTGGAAGAGCAACAAGGTTCGCGGCGCGGTCATGCAGATGGCGGTCGATCCGGCCGCCAATCTGCTGGCGGTCGTGTTTGCAAAAGAGGCGAAGGGACACGCCGATGTTGGCTTCAAGCGTCATCCCCTTTTGCATGTTCTTGACCTGGCTTCCGGCGAAGAGATCTGGAAATACGAAGCCGGCGAAACAGAAATGATGCCCGCGCGCTGGGCTAATGAAGGAGAAGACACGGTTGACTATACATTGGACAACTATTACCCACCGCTGTTTCTTGATGGCAGACTGTATCTTTTCTATGAGGGTTTGACGTCCTTCGATGCCCGCACCGGCAAGGCGCGACTGCGCGAGCGCTATCGCGTTAACGAAGAAGGCCTCGCGCTGACGGAAGCAGCTCCTATCTTCGGCGAGGCTGTAATCTATACCTCCGGCCGCGGCCGCGTCCGCGCGATCTCGCGCGAAACTGGCGATACGGAATGGGAAGCTAAGGACCTCGGTTTGACACCGGAAATGATTCTGCTAGACGACATTTTATACGTTCGCACCGGAGGACAGTTTACGCGCCTCAAGGATGGACAAAATGTCGAGCGGGGCCCGTATGGCGTGAGCGCCATCGACCCTCGCAGCGGAAAAGTGCTTTGGCGTTACAAGGGCGCCGATAAGGGTATTACTAATCTCGTATTGCCTAATCCTTCCAGCATCGTGATCGCGGATCGCGACGATCTCATCGCGATCGATGCGAAGACCGGCAAGCGACGCATGCGCGTGAAACACGGAATAGAACGAGCATCGTTTGGCGTTTTGAATGAAAGCGGTGAAGTTGTAGTTGGCGGGCAATCAGAGATCGCTGCATTTGAGGCGACGACTGGTCGTGAGGTTTGGCGAGCACGTCACACACCACCCGGACGTGGCCCCTTGCGAACAATCACGGCCGTAGCTGCGCGCGCCGCATCGCTTTATTTTCGCTACGGCGGTACAGCCGTTACAGCCTTTCGCGGCGTGCAGCTAGCGCGAACAGTCGGTAGTTTAAGTTGGTCGGGCCTGGCGGCGCGTTCGTCTGCCTCCAACTTGCAAGCACTGGCAACGAGTTCAGCTCGTAACTATGCAAGATCTTACGCCGCCTCTCGCTTCAGACAATTTGGTGTAATTTCTCGTGTAAGAGGTGGATTGGGCACAAGCACTCCTTCGCCTCCCTCACCCGGCGATTTCATACGTCGCCGCACAAGCAATGTAACAGGCGAGGTTGACGAACGGCTGTTGGATCGACTCGACCCGGCGCACCAACTCGAACGGCTTTCGCGCTTTCTGTGGCATCGCGATCGCCTGGCTGCTTTGCGAGGCAACTGGATGTATTTCTACACAGACCTCAAAGGTCGTGGTGGAAACGGCTTGGCCGGAGTGAACATTCACACCGGAGCGACGGAGCGCCAAATCAGGTTGCGCGATCTGGATGAACGATTCATCACAGACGAAGCGCTTGGGTTGATGTTTGTGTCGGACGGTAATCTGATGGTCGCGTACTCGGTCGCAGTGGGGCAATAGGCGGCAATAGCGACTCCGCCGCCGCACCGTGCGGAAAGGCTTCACCTTTCCGGCGCTTCTTTCTTGCTCTTGAGGCTGCGCCTCATGAATTGGAGGCGTAGCCTCAGGTCAATTTTTGACTAGCGGTAAGGCACAGTCTTATCGCGCTGTGCGGCGGCAAAGCCGCAGGGTTATACATCATTCGGTGCGCGGACTGGTAGAACTCCCTATCCTTCAAACTCAAGGATCAATTCACAGCGGCAATCGCAGCAGCGCCTCGCAACCGCGCAGGCCGGGGCGGTTCTCGAGTGTTAACGTGCCGCCGTGGGCCTCCGCGATCTGGCGCGAAAGCACCAGCCCGATACCAGACCCTTTCGCCTTGGTCGTAAAGAACGGCACAAATAGATTCGCGGTGTTTGCAAGGCCCGGGCCTTCGTCGCTGATCCAGACTTCAACCTGACCGTTGCTTTGAGTCCAGCCAACTCCCACGCCACCCCTGGTTTCCATCGAAGCATCCACCGCATTTCGCACCAGGTTTATCAGGAGCTGCTCCAACTGCACGTCGTCACCGTTGATCACCAGCTCTGGACCAGCAACAACGTTTACCGGCAAACGTGTTTCCAGACTGGCCACGCGCCGCACCAGCACGCCAATATTCAACGGCTCGAAGCGTGGCTGCGGCAGGCGCGCAAGTTGGGAATACGACTCAACGAAACGCGCCAGCGAATCGGCCCGCGATGAAATAACCTCGAGACCGCGTTGCATGTCTTCGTCCCAATCCGGGGGCCGAGGTTGACGACCCAGCAGATATGCAAGACTACCGGCAACCGATTTGATCGGGGCGAGCGAGTTGTTAAGTTCATGGCCGAGCACGCGCAACAATCGCTGCCAGGCAATACGTTCTTCTTCGCGCAAAGTTTGACTGAGGTCCGTTAACACCAGCAATTGATGCTGCGCGCCGCCTTCGCGAAATGTACTGCGCCGAATGTCCCACCGGCCCACGCCGCCGGGAAAAACCATTTGCATTGTGTGGGAACCTTCGCCTTGCTCACGATCCAGACAGGCGGCCAGACCGAGCTCGCCGCTGGTGCGACCGAGCAGTCTGGTGACCGGCTGGGCCAGCAACCTTTCGCCGGCCCGATTCACCAGGCGCAAATGGTTTTGACCATCAAAAGCAAAAACGGCGACATCAATCTCCGCCATCACTGTGCGCAACAGAGTGGTCGCTTCGAGAGCGCCGAGTCTCTGCTCACGCAATGTTTGCCCGAGGTCATTCACCTCGAGCATCACTTCGCCGAGCGCATCGCCCACTGCTGCGCGCCGTCCGCGAATGGAATAGTCGCCTTCACGAATAGCCGCGAGAATATTTGAAAGAGTCTGGAGCGGCCGGACGATTCGCTGTTTGAGGTTGAAGGCAATTCCCAGCCAAATGAGTACGAGGAATAGATCGACCGTCCACTGCACGCGCGCGCTGTAGTCGTCATACCAAAGCAGAACCGCACACAGAACTACAGCAGGAAAACCAGCGGCCAGGGCCAGGAAAGTAACACGTCGCTCGAATTTCATCCTGCCGCCGCGTTTGAGCGCCGGGTCGAGGCTCGGAATTGTGGCCGCTTTCTTTGGCAGTTTAGCGGGAGTGCTCACGCCGCTATGATAACTCATAGGATGTCTGACAAACCTCAGGAAGCTTTGATCAAGTGCTCAACTCCCTTTGGAGTGCGGTGACAAGTCACCGCTTTGGTCCTCGGCGGCTCGACGCCGCAGTCTTAACCTCAACTCAAGCGAACCGTGGCCGCGACGGGTCGCGACCGGACAAGGCGCTGAAGCGGGGTCCCCAGCCGGGCAGCCCGGCTGGGGTGCTTGTAAGGTCAGCGCACTCCAAAAACATTTGTCAGATACTACGATAACCCATACTTTTGCAGTCGCCGGTAGAGCGCGCTGCGGCTTAGTCCCAGCGCTTCCGCGGCCCGATTGGCGTTGCCTTCAAAACGCGCAAGAGCTTTCGTTATTAACAGCCGCTCGGCTTCTTCAAGGCTCATTTCCTCCAGGCGCGATGAGAGACGAGCATCTGGCGTTGACTGTAGCGCCAGATCGAACGCGGTCACGACGCCGCTGGAACTCATCAACAACGCGCGCTCGATGACGTGATCCAACTCCCGCACGTTGCCTGGCCACGAATGCTCGCGCAAAGCGTCGAGAGCCTGTGGCGTGAGGCTCACGTTCCCCCGGCGGTATCGCTCGCTATGTTGTCGCAGAAAATGTTCAGCGAGCGCGGGGATATCCTCGCGACGATCGCGGAGCGGCGGGAGATGAATCTCAACTGTGTTCAGCCGGAACAACAGATCCTGCCGAAACCGACCCTGCGCCACCTCGGCATTCAAGTCGGCATTAGTTGCCGACAACACGCGCACATCTACTTTGCGAGGTTTCGATGAGCCGACGCGTTCGAATTCACCAGTTTCCAGCACACGCAGAAGTTTTGGCTGCAGGTTGAGCGGGACGTTGGCGATCTCATCAAGGAATAGGGTGCCGCCATCAGCCAGCTCGAAGCGTCCCACGCGATCCACCTTGGCGTCCGTAAACGCGCCGCGCACGTGACCAAACAACTCGCTCTCGAAAACGCCTTCGGCCAAAGCGCCCGCATTGAGAGACACGAGCGGTTTTGCGGCTCGCGAGGAGGTCAGGTGCACAGCGCGCGCGATTACTCCCTTCCCCGCACCGTTCTCGCCCGTGATCAGAATGTTTGCATCCGCCGGTCCAATTCGTTCGACGAGTTTTAGAACTGACTTCATCGCCCGCGACTCGGCGATGATGCTCGGCAGCTTTGCTGCAGCCTCAGCCGCGTTGTCGCGCAACGCCAGGTTCTCAGCCTCCAGATGCCGTTCCCGCCGCAGGGCTCCGGCCAGCTCAATCTGCGTGCGCACTACGGCCAGCAGACGCGCGTTGTCCCAGGGTTTCTGAATGAAATCGCGCGCGCCACGGCGCATCGCTTCCACCGCCAGATCAACGCTTCCCCACGCTGTCATTACTACTACCGGCAAGGTCGGATCTACCGCCTGAATTCTGGTTAGCAGATCTAACCCCTCGCTGCCAGACGTGGTATCGCGCGCGTAATTGAGATCCATGAGAACCACATCGAGTTCCTGAGAGTTAACCACTTCCAGAACACCGGCTGGAGACGACGCGGTGTCGATCTCATAACGGTTTCCTTTTAACAGCAGGCGCAGCGCCGCGAGAACGTCTGCTTGATCGTCGGCAATGAGAATTCTAGGCATCGATTTCAAAAGCTAACTCAAAGGTCCAGGGGAGGCTACCACAATAGTGCGCAATAAATCAGAACCGGGAGGGGTCGGTTAGACAAAAGTTTCGAGTTTCGGGTTTCGGGTTCCGAGTTACACTTCGTGCTGCCTCGGTCTCCCCGAACGCTACTCGAAACTCGAAACTCGAAACTTTGATCACTCATTCGTAGCGCAGGGCTCGCAAAGGATCAAGCCGCGTTGCGCGGCGCGCCGGAATATAGCACGCAAGCAAGGCAACAAATGCCAGGAGCACCGCCACAGCAGCAAACGTCAGCGGGTCCTTCGTGGTGACGCCGAAGAGCAAACTCGAGATCACGCGGGTGAGCGCGAATGCGCCGGCCAGACCAACGGCCAATCCGAGCAGCACCAGCTTGAATCCCTGCGAAACTATCAGCCGCAACACATCGCTGGTTTGTGCGCCCAACGCCATCCGGATGCCAATCTCGTTCGTGCGCTGCGCCACCGCGTAGCTCATTACGCCGTACAAGCCAACGATTGTCAGGATGAGCGCGACCGCCGCGAAAATGACCAGTAACGTGGTATTGAACCGCGGAGCGGCCACAGTAGTAGCAATGTATTCGTCCATTGTCTTGACGTTGAAAACCGGCAACTCCTTGTCCATGGAATGAACCTCATTCTGGACCGCGGTCATTAGACTGTGCGGATCATTTGTAGTTCTGACAACCATGGTCATTTGGTTAAAAGGGATTTGCGCCGCCGGCACGAAATAACCTTGCCTCAGCTCGGAACTAAGGTTGCGATTTCTGACGTCAGAGACGACACCGACGATCTCGCGCATCGCGGGTTCATCCGTATCCGTCGAGATTCCCGGTTTGATCCGTTTGCCAATGGGATCTTCATCGGGAAAGACTTTTCGTGCGAAAGCTTGATTAACAATGATAACTGCAGGCGCTTGTTTGTTGTCGCGGTCATTGAAGTCTCGTCCCTTCAATATCGAGACTCCCAGCGTCTTGAAATAACCATCACCGATCACGAAGAAATCAGCCGAGGGTTGATCGCCTTTCGCCACCGGCCGGCCTTCGGTCTCAAACGAAATGCGGAACAGGTCGCCGCTCAACGGCAGTGGTATGACCGCACTCGCGGAGCGAACGCCCGGAAGGGACTCAACCCGCGCTACCAGGTCGTGATAAAACTGCGCCTGCTTTTCGGTCGGATATTTGACCTCAGGTATACCAACAACGAAGGTAAGCAGATTTTGTGAGTCAAATCCCGGGCTAACTTGTCGCAGACGCCAGAGACTCTGAATTAGTAACCCCGCGCCTACCAGCAAAACAACCGCGATCGCTAATTCGCTCACCACCAGTAGGCCACGAATGCGATTGCGGCGTGCGCCCTCGCCTGAGCCTCGCGCACCTTCTTTCAGTGATTCCGTCAATTCGGTTTTGGAGGAATGAAGCGCCGGAACCAGGCCAAAGATAATTCCGGTAAAAACCGAAACCAGCAAGGTAAATCCAAGGACGCGCCAATCCAGTCCGACTTGTAATGCTCGGGGAATATTCTGCTTGCCAAGAGCCACCAGCAAATCCGACCACCAAACAGCCAGCACTAGTCCGAGGGCTCCACCAGCCAGCGAAAGCAGGACGCTTTCAGTGAGCAACTGCCGCACAACTCGCATTCGACTGGCGCCCAGCGCCGAACGAATCGCCATTTCTTTATGTCGCGTCATCGCGCGCGCCAGCAACAGATTCGCCACGTTGGCGCAGGCGATTAAGAGCACGCAACCGACGGCGCCAAGCAGGATCAGTAAAGCCGGCCGAATGTCGCCCACCAAAGCTTCCAACGCCGGTTCGACCCTGCTGCTTTTATGCAAATCCTTATCCGGGTATTGTTGTTCGAGGCGAGCGCTGATCGAAGCCATCTCAGCTTGCGCTTGCTCCTTCGAGACGCCGGGCTTGAGACGCGCGATAACATTCATGTAGTGGGCGCCCCGCTCATTGGTAATCGGCTCCTTGCCTTCCCTGTCCAGTGCAACCGTCGTCCATAACTCCACTGGTTCGTTTTGGATCGGAAACTGAAAGGCGCTCGGCATAACGCCGACTATTGTGTAGTTCTTGCCATCGAGCACCATCGATTGGTTAACGACGTTGGGGTTGGAGTTGAAGCGTCGTTGAAACAGTTCCTGGCTTAACAACACAACGCGGCCACTTTCGCCCGGCTTGTCTTCATCCGGGAGAAATCCACGTCCAATCGCCGGCGCCACGCCCAGCAACGGAAATAGATCCGCATTAACCACTGCGCCTTGAAGCCGCGTCGACTCGCCGCGGCCCGTCAAAATGAAATCACCGGTGTGATAAGAGGCCATGTGCTCGAAGACGTGGTTTTGTTCCCGCCAATCAACAAAGTTCGGATACGAAGCAGATCCGCGCACGTAACCGCGGGTTGGATCGGTTTCCCACACGTTCATCAACTGCTCGGAATTAGTAAACGGCAACGGGCGCAGCAACACCGCATTCACCACGCTGAAGATGGCGGTGTTTGCGCCAATACCTAATGCGAGCGCA
This sequence comes from Pyrinomonadaceae bacterium, assembly GCA_036507195.1. Classification (GTDB taxonomy): domain Bacteria; phylum Acidobacteriota; class Blastocatellia; order Pyrinomonadales; family Pyrinomonadaceae; genus PSRF01. Next base: position 52,213 of record DASXQM010000175.1, read on the forward strand.
ATCGTCGCCACGATGCTGATGCTCGGCGCCTTGACCAGCATGCGGATTCCATAGCGGATGTCTTGCCAAAAAGTCTCCATGCCTTAATTCTCCAATCTCAGTTCAAAGTCTCCGTCGTTCGTTGGATCGAGTGACATTAGAAAAATAGCAGCCGTTTGGATAGGGCACTTGTGCCCCGCGTCCGCATTCCGTACCGAATATCTTTAAGTAATGTTTCCGTGCATCCTCGCAGTTGGCGCAGTTTGGAGGCTCCCGCTTCAGTTTTGTTTTGTCTTTTGCGATTTGGTTTCTTAATCTGAGATCTCAAATTTGAGATCTCAGATCCGCAATCACTCGTACCGCAGCGCTACCAGCGGATCGACTTTCGTCGCGCGTCGCGCGGGGAGATAGCAAGCTAACAAAGTCACCACTAACAAGGTGCCAACCACGAATGCGAAGGTTGCGGCGTCGGTTGTCTGCACTTCAAAAAGGAGACTCCGCAATAGTCGCATCAGCGCGAGCGCTGCCAACACTCCAATACCCATTCCTACGAGCGCCAGTACAAGGCCTTGCTTCAATACCATCTTCAAAATGTCGGACGCCTGAGCGCCCAGGGCCATTCGTACGCCGATGTAATGAGTCTGTTGTTTGACGGAATAGGAAACGACTCCATAAATGCCGATGGCCGCGAGCAACAGCGCTACACCCGCAAAAATTCCAATCAGTACCGCCGGAAAACGCCGCATGAACGCCGCGGGCGACGAACTAATCAGATCCTCCATCGGGCGCACATTGAAAATTGCCACGTCAGGTTCCAGCGTCCGTGTCTCGTTGCGAATTGCAGCGGCCAGAGCCGTCGGATTCGCGTTGGTGCGAACCACCAGGTTGGTTACCACGCCCGGAAATCGGCGAAACGGGTAATAGACAACTGGCCGGAGCACCTGGTCCAGTCCGCCGATCTTTACGTCACTGACGACACCGATAACCAGGTCGGTTTGTCCTGCGAAGGAGTTATATGCCAGCCTGCGTCCGACGGGATCTCGCCCGGCGAAAACTTTGTCGGCGAGGGTCTTACCGATGATGACAACGCCCGGAATCGGGACTGGCGCCAGGCTTTGCCCTTTGGCCTGTGCCCGAGCTTGCGCCTGGGCCTGTTCCTGCGCGGCCTGGCGCTGGACCTCGCCGTCCCGCTCATCAAACGCTCGTCCGGCGATAATTGGAACGCCGAGCGTTTGAAAATAGCTCTCATCGACTACGCGCTGGTTGGCCTCAATCTCCTGGCCCGGTTGCGGAATGGGATCACCGTCGACGTAAAAACGCGTCGTGTTGCCACCTTGAAGAGGAAGAACATCGACCGTTCCCGAACCGGTGACACCGGGCAGCGACTGAACGCGCTCTTCCAGTTGATCATAAAAAGCGACCTGCTGGTTGGCGTCGGTATATTTAGCGGCAGGCAGGCCGACGGTCATCGTCAGTACATTCTGCGGATTGAACCCGATGTTCGACTGCAACAGCCGCAACAGCGACTTCATCATTAGTCCCGCACCAACCAGCAGCACCACAGCCAGGGCGATTTCGCTCATCACCAAAGCGCTCCGAAGACGATGGCCTGCTCCTCCGGCGCTGCTTCGGCCGCCTTCCTTGAGCACTTCGTTCAGATCGAGACGTGAAGACTGGAGGGCCGGCGCGAGGCCGAAAACGATACCCGTCAGCAAAGATAGTCCAAAAGAAAATGCAAGAATGCTTGTATCAATGTGAAGAGATTTGAGGAACGGCAAGGCATTTAGCTGACTTTCCGGCAGAATCGCCACCAGAGCGCCCACCCCCCAATAAGCAATGAGCAGGCCTGCCGCGCCGCCAGCCAGGGACAGCAAGATTGACTCTGTCAGCAGTTGCCTCATCACGCGCCAGCGGCTCGCACCAAGTGCAGCGCGAATGGCGACTTCCTTTTGCCGGGACAGGGAGCGGGTAAGAAGCAGACTAGCGACGTTGGCGCAAGCAATCAGCAAAACAAATCCGACTGCGGCCAGCAAGACCAGCAATATGGGTTTGACCTGTCCCACAACTTGTTCTTGCAGCGGCACCAGCTTAAGGCCGGTTCCCGCGTGCGACTGCTTGTTTTCCTGCTCGATGCGGCTGGCAATGACGCTCAATTCTGTTTGGGTCTGCTGGACGCTGACACCTGGTTTGAGTCGCCCAATCAGATTTGTTCCGTGCAGGAACCGCCGGGTTAATTGCGCATCGGTCGGTTGATAAGGTCGCCACAGGTCGGCGGCCCTCATAGCAAACTCAAAACTCGCGGGCAGCACACCGACTATCGTGTACGGGTCACCGTTAAGCGTCAGCGACTGCCCAAGGATCGCTTTATCGCCGCCAAACCTTCGCTGCCACATGCCATAGGTCAACACAGTTACTCGAGGTGAGCCTGGCTTATCCTCGCCCGGCTGAAATGTGCGTCCGATTACCGGCTCGACGCCGAGCAGAGAAAAGAAGTTAGCCGAAGCCGCTGGAGCCAGCACGCGTTCCGGTTCGCCGCGTCCGCTCATGATCGCCCCGCCACCGGTGTAGGCTGCGATTCCTTCGCAAACCTGGTTCTGCAGATAGTCCTGGTAATCCGGATAAGAGAATTCGCGCTGTGCAAACTCCTTCTGCGGCGTACTCTCCCAAAGGTGATAGAGCCGCTCCGGCGACTTGTAAGGAAGCCCACGCAGCAAGGCCGCGTCGACGACGGTAAAGATCGCAGTGCTTCCGCCGATGCCGAGGGCCAGCGTAACCACGGCAATCAGTGTGAAACCGGGCTTCTTCATGAGCGTGCGAACGGCATAGCGCATGTCTTGCAGCAGTTGGTGCATTTTCCTTCCTCCTCTTTTCTTCTGTCCGATATGCTTCAGCTTGTCGCAGTTTTCGCAGGCAGTCTCTCTCTTGCGAAACGTGACAAGCTGAAGCTTATCGGACATCATTCGTATCTAAGCGCGACCAGCGGGTTCACGCGCGATGCTTTTCTCGCGGGCAGATAGCCGGCCAACGCGGCAACTATCGTCAGCAACGTCACCGCTGCTAGTAGAGTCAAGGGATCGCTCGGCCTGAGCCCAAAGAGCTGGTTGGAGATCAATTGCGCCGCGCCCCACGAGGCCGGAAGACCGATGGCCAGTCCAACAGCAACCAGCAGCAAACTCTCGCTAAGGACCATCCAGGTAATGTCGCGGCGTTCTGCGCCAAGGGCCATGCGAATACCAATTTCATTCGTGCGCCGCACGACCGCGTGGGCCATGATTCCATACAAGCCGACGCAGGAGAGCAATAACCCCAACAGTCCAAAGAAGCTGACCAGTTGGGCGATCAACCTTTCCTGCTTGAGCGCTTCGTCCGTTTGCAGGCGAAGACTAGTCATGTTCAGGATCGGAAGCTTGTCGTTCACTTGCGCGACTGCGTCGCGCACCCCGGCCGACAAACCCAACGGATCGCCGAGTGTGCGCAACTCAAAGACGTTGGCGAAGGCTAGCTGGTCCTGTACCTGGAGAATCGGACGGTAGACAGTCCTGTCGGCTTTTGCTTTGGCGCCATTGTATTTCGAGTCGCCAATCACACCGACAATTTCGAAGTCATCCTTGTCGGAATCCTCTTCAAAGGTTAAGCGGCGGCCGACTGGGTTTTGATCGGGATAGAAAGCCTTCGCAAAGGCCTGATTAACTACAGCGACCCTGGCCGAGGTTGGCGTGTCTTGTAATCCAATTTCACGACCCATCAAGAGAGGCACACCAAGCGTCTCGCCAAACCCTGGTCCAATGAGAATGTCGGAGACATTCATATCCTCGCCTTTGTTGGGTGTGTATCCACGAACGGTAACTGTGCTGTTGGTGCTGGTCCCGGCCATTGGGCTGTAACTTGCCAGCGTGGCAGATTGAACATTCGGCAGCGTGTTAAGCCGGTCATAAAGCTGACGGTAAAGCGCACTCAATTCAGCAGGCTTGTAACCGGCCAGACGCGTGTCGACACTTGCGAGCAATACGTTGTCACGATTGAAACCGAGATCCTCTTGTTGCAGTTTAATCAGGCTACGAGCGAACAGGCCTGCAACTACCAACAAGACGAGAGAGACGGCTACCTGCGCTACGACCAGCGCCGAACCCAAATTGAAACTACCCTTCCGGCCTTGAGTGGACTTTTCTTTCAGCGCTGAAGTTAGGTCAGCCTTGGTGGCGCGAAGTGCGGGCGCTATTCCAAAGAGCACTCCGGAGACAAGCGAAATACCGAGTGTGAACAGCAGCACCGAGGCATCAGGCTTAACATCCAATGGCGAGGTTGCCGCCAGGCGGCTGACCAATACGCTGACGCCCCACTGGGCAAGTATGACACCGGCAACGCCACCGATTACGGCGAGCAGCAAACTTTCGGTGAGCAGTTGACGAACCAATCGCCCGCGGCTCGCGCCCAAAGCCTGACGCAGGGAAATCTCCGCTTGTCTCGCAGCTGCGCGTGACAACAAAAGATTGCCGACGTTAGCGCAGGCAATAAGAAGCACCAACACCACTATCACCATCAACATGCGCAAAGCCTGGGAGTAAAAGAAACGCAGTCCCGAGAGTCCACGCGCACCTGACGCTAAACTAACGTAGGTACCCTGAATCGCCAGGCGACGCTCATCGTTGAGTTGACTACCAGACTGCTCGGTGAGGAACTGCTGCAGCTCCATGTTGATGCCTGCCTGTGCCTGCTCCATTTGAATTCCGGGCTTTAGCCGGCCGATCAAATTCAACCAGTAGACGTTCTTATCCTCGATAGATGACTTACGTAATTCAATCTGCGGTTGAAACACGAGCGGCAGCCAAAAGTCCGGTGAACGGCGCACACGAGTACCGAAAAACTCAGGCGGCATGATGCCAACGATGGTGAAGGCAGTGCCATTAAGCAGCATATTCTTGCCGACGATATCCGCATCCCCGTTCAGTTTCTGTTTCCAACACGCGTTGCTGATGACGGCTGCGGGCTGGGCGGCGGCCGAGTCGTCCTCATTTGTAAGCACGCGCCCCTGCATCGCGTTGACCCCGAGAACCGTGAAGTAGTTTCCCGAAACTAGATGGCCAGACGCCCGTTGCGCGGCCTCACCCGATTGCGCATCTGCTCGCCTCACGCTGAGCCGGCTTTCGCCACTGCGGAATGCACTCAACTCCTGGAACGAGCGATCGTGTTCGCGAAAGTAACGGTAGGTGTCATAGGAAAAAATATCCCAGCGGCCAGCCTGGATGTCGCCATCTGATGTCCGTGTCCCCTCACTGGGAGAGTCGTTGAACAGAACCAACTCTTCCGGCTTATTTACCGGCAACGGCTTAAGGATCACGGCGTTAATGAGGGTAAAAATCGCCGTATTAGCGCCAATGCCCAGTGCCAGGATTACGAGTGCCACTGATGTAAAAGCCGGTCGCTTACGCAAACCGCGCCAGCTATAGCGAATGTCATGCAACAGTGAATCAAACATGTTCTCCTCCAGAATCCTGGTTGGCGAATCGTTTTTGGACTTTGCGCCTGGGCCTTTGGTTTTGGTTCTTAGTTCCTGATTCTTACTTTTAATTTTTGCATCTGAGATCTCAGATTTGAGATCTCAGATGATCACGCTTCGCCTTATTCGTACCGAAGCGCCACCAGCGGATCGACTTTCGTCGCCTTACGCGCCGGCAGATAACAAGCGATCAGGGCTGTCACAAGTAGACACAGCGACACAACTACAAACGTCGCAACGTCTGTTGGCTTTACTCCGAACAACAAGCTACTCATCAGTCGTGTCAGCGCAAACGCGCCGGCTAGTCCGACTCCAATCCCAATCAACGCCAGTGTCATCCCACCTTTCAAAACCAGCTTAACGACGTCACGCATTTGCGCGCCGAGCGCCATGCGAATGCCGATCTCCTGCGTGCGTTGAGTGACGTGATAGGCCGTGACTCCGTAAATACCTATCATCGCCAGCAGCAGCGCGACTGCGGCAAACGCGCTAAGAAGCAGCATCGGCGTACGTCGCGGGCCAACAGAGATTGCCAGCACATCATTCATAGTCTTCACGTTGAAAACCGGTATGCTTTTGTCGAGCGTATGAATCTCATTTCTTACCGCTCCCACCAGGCTCGCTGGTTCGCCGGTTGTTCGTATCACCAGAGACATGCCCGTCCAGTTTGCGTCCTGCGCATAAGGCACATACATCTGCGGCCCGGCCTCAGTGTCCAGCGACGGCTTTGTATCGCCAACCACGCCCACAATCTCGCGCGGGAATTTTTCGTCGCGCCAAATGGTGATGCGCTTCCCAATCGGACTTTCTCCGGCCCACAGCCGGCGCGCCATCGATTCATTGACGATAACTACCTTCGGCGTTTGCTCGGTATCCTGATCACTGAAAGGACGACCTGAGACGACCGGAATCTGAAGCGTTCGAAAATAGTCGGGTGTTGCGACCAGATAGGCCGCATTGCTGGACTCCTCTGGTGTGGCCGGGTGGCCTTCACGAATTAACGAGCGCCCAACCTTGAAAGTATCCCCGCCAAGCGGGAGGCTAAGTACTGCGCTGGCCGACTCGACACCTGGGAGCGATTTTAGATGTTCCAGCGCCTGACGGAGTATCTGCACGCGCGGCTCTCCCTTTGGATATTTCGCACCCGGCAGCGAGACACGTACTGAGAGGACGTTACTCGGGTTGAATCCAGGGCTAACATCGCGCAGCTGCAGGAAACTCTTGATGAGTAGTCCCGCGCCCACCAACAACATGAATGACAACGCGATTTCTGAAACCATCATCAGGCTTCGTATGCGGTTGTGGCCGGCCCCACTCGCGCCGCTGCGTCCACCCTCTTTTAGTCGTTCATTCAAATCAACGCGTGACGCTAGCACCGCTGGCGCCAGACCAAACAGCAGGCCGGTGACAACAGTGAGTCCGAGCGTGAAAGCAAACACACGCGCGTCGGGCTTGATTTCATCAAAGCGTGGCGAGTTAGGAGGACTAAGGGCGATGAGTAGTTTTGTTAGCCAGACGCTTAACAGTAACCCAATCCCGCCACCAACTGCTGACAACAGAATGCTTTCGGTAAGCAGTTGACGGACTATTCTGAAGCGACTGGCGCCAAGTGCACTGCGCACGGCAAGCTCTTTCTGCCTGACGGTCGCGCGCGCCAACAGCAGATTCGCGACGTTCGCACAGGCGATCAACAACACGAACGCAACTCCGCCAAGCAGAAGGAGCAGCGAAGAGCGCAGCCCTCCCACCAGCCGCTCGCGCAGGATAGTCAGATTGACAGTCCAGCCGCTATTCGTCTCCACGTAGCTCTGCGCAAGCCGCTGGTTGATCGTGTTCATTTGCGCCTGTGCGGCCACGAGCGTCACACCGGGCTTGAGCCGCGTGATAACACTGAGGTAACGATTGTCACGGCGTTCGTTTGCGGGCTCGAGTGGAAAGGGTACCCACAATTCTGTCTGCGCCGGGTAGTCGAAGCCGGCCGGCATCACGCCGACAATGGTTGTGCTCTCGCCAGCCACGATCACTTGGTTGCCGACAACATTCTGGTCACCGCCGAAGCGACGCTGCCACAATCCATAACTCAGCACTACTACGTTATCGCGGCCCTTTTGTGAATCTTCGGCCTGGAGCGCCCGGCCCTTGACGGCGTTTGTGCGCATCAGTGGAAAGAAATCCGCAGTGACTCCCGTTCCGCGTACGCGCTCTGTTTCGTCGCCGTTGGTGAGCACGGAACCGCCCGTAACAAAGCCCGCCATTTGTTCAAACACCTGATTCTGACTCTGCCAGTCTGCAAAGTCGGGCACGGACATGTTGCTAAGAGTTATGCCTTGCGCCGGGTTGATGCCATCGAAGATGACAATTCGTTCCGACTCCGGATAAGAAAGCGGACGCAGCAGGACCGCATTGACCACGCTGAAGATTGCGCTATTCGCGCCTATGCC
>DASXQM010000176.1:0-7936 GCA_036507195.1 Pyrinomonadaceae bacterium
TTGATTCCGCTTATGCGAACGCCGGAATTACCGAGTTTGTTTAGACCCACGGAGATGCTTCCGTTCACGCCGCTGATCTCCGCCCAGTCATTCGCCTGACCGAGTTCCACGCGTCCGTTGATGCCTTTCGCTTCGAGCGGGCCTTCGATGTCTCCACTCGTAACCTTGCCATTGATTCCTTTCAAGGCTAGCGCGATCTGACGCGGGGCTTTGATCGTCACATCCTCGTTTGCTTTTGTTCCGAACAGGTGTTCCCAAAAGCCGTGACTCACTTGTTTGCCCCTCACGAGTAAGCCGTTCGCAGTCTGTTCTACCGTCACCTCGCGTCGTGCCAACGCGTCACGACTGCCCGCCGTGCGCAGCACATAAACTTCCGCGGTCTTCGTGTCTGCAGTTTGCACATCAACTTTGCCATTGATACCGATGACCTCGACGCGCGCGCCGGGCTGCAATTCAAAGCTCTTGCGAATTTCTTCGCGCACGTCGCCCTGGGGTTCGTTCGACGCACCGACCACGCGACTCAAACCCTGTCGGACGCTACCGCCTGATCGCCAAAGACCTAAGACAGCCGCGGCCAACACCAGAATCACTACAATTGCTACACGTTTCATTGAAGAGCCCTCCGATTAGTGCTGAACGGTTCTGTCTTTGATTGGAAACGAATTTGACCAAGCGAAGGTTCCGGCATCCTCCGCCCCAGCCCAAAATTCCACAATGGGAAGACGTTCATTTCCACGGCGGCGTTAACACTGACGCGCGAAATATCTAGTTCTTGCCATTCTCGGCGATGTATTTTTCCAATTTCTTTCTGTCTGGATAGTCGGGTCGCTTCTTCAGAAATTGCTTGTATTCGTCTGCCGCCCGATCCTTCAGCTTCGCGGCATCGTACAAAACGGCTAATCGCAGATGGGCCTCGGGACGGCCGAGCCGAGCCGCTTCGTTCAAATATCCGACTGCCTTCGAGCCCTTCTTCATTTGCAGATACGCTTCGCCCAGAAAATAGTTTGCATCCGGCGAATCACTCTGAGCCTCGACAGCCTTGGTCAAAGCCTCGATCGCTACGTCGTAGCGTTTCTGAAACAGCTCCAGCCGGCCAAGATTCAGCAGAGCAAGCAAGTAACCTGGACGAGCGTCGAGAGCATGAAGATATTCGTTTTCAGCATCGGCAAAGTTCTTCTGCAAAAAATGAACGTTTGCTAGTTCGACCCAAGCCTGAGAGTCTTTGGCGTCGGATTTGATAATTTGTTGCAGCAGCTCTGCTGCTTTCGCGTACCTCTTCTTTTCGACGGCGCTACGAGCCCGCTTGAAAAGCCTCTGATTCGCCGGCCTGCGAACATATTTATCCGCGGCGGAAATTACACCCGGTTTTGAAGAGCTATTCGACAATCGCCATTCCAGTGAGATATCCCGGCGCACGTCTTTCAGCACCGGGGATCGAAGATCAACGCTGACGCGCGCTACTTCCGTGCCCTCGACTTCGATGGCCACCTGATACGCTCCGGTCGGGAGGTTATTGAAGCGATAGCGTCCATTGCTCGGCGTTGGTTGGCGCGCAACTAGAATTCCTGCTTCAGTGTATAGAATCACGTCGAAGGTAAGCGGTTTCAGGCCTGCGACCTTGCTTTCATCGACATTGAGGTCGCCAAAAAGCATGTGGTCTCCTCCCTGCGCCGAAAGCGTGATGGCTAACAGCAAGGTAACAACGGCCGCAGCAAAGAGAAGCCCCGCGGATTTCATTCGAAGGAATCTGTTGGTCTTTCCAATTGACAGGTTCGCTGGCTGGCAGGCGTAGAAACTTCTCATCGCGGCTTCGGCGCTGGTGGAGGTGGACACACGACGGAACACTAGGGTTTTTTGTTCGCTAAAATGTATTGTTCCAGCTTCTGCCGATCTTTGTAGTCGGGAACCTTCTCTAAGAACGCTTCATACTCCGCCGCTGCTTTGTCCTTCATTCCCGCACCGTTGTAAAGCAGTGCCAGACGTAGATGCACGTCAGCCATGCCTCTAGGATCAAGTCGCAAAGCCTCGTTCAAATATCCGACGGCGAGAGAACCCTTCTTGATCTGGAGGTACGATTCGCCAAGCAGATAGTTCGCGTCGGCAGACGTCGGGCGCAGTTTAACGGCGCGGGCCAAGACTTCTATAGCAACGTCGTATTTTTGCTGAGCGATTTCCGCTCGACCGAGATTGAGTAATGCGGGGAAAAAATCAGCGTGTAAATCGATCGCGCGCAAATATTCGTTTTCTGCTTCAGAATATTTTTCTTGCAGCAGGTGAACGTTACCGAGCTCCGTCCAGGCTTGAAAATCCTTAGCGTCGGTCGTGACGATCCTTTTTAGCAATTCAGCGCCTTCATCGTACCGCTTTGCATCGATGGCGCCTCCGGCTTTCACGAACAATGCCGCATTTGCAGAACTTCTTTGGTATTGATCGGCAGCGGAAATTGCGCTTGCCTTGGACGATGCTGTGCCGCTCGATCGCCATTCGAAATTCAAATCCTTCCTGACGTCGTCCACCAAGGGGGATCTCAGATCGACCCTGACACGCGCGACTTCCTGCCCTTCAACTTCAGCGACGAGTTCGTATAATCCCTGAGGAATATTGTTGAAGCGATACCTGCCACCGCCTAAGACCACGTTGCGCTCAACAATCGTTCTTGCTTCAGTGTAAAGCGTCAGATCCACTTTGACAGGTTTGCCACGACCAGCCTGATCGCCCTCAATCGTAATGTCGCCATAGACCGCCTTGCCACCTGACCTGCCGGTTAACGTAGGGTCGCGCATCTGCGCAATGGCCGGAGAGCCAATGCCGGCGCAGATGAGAAGGGAATAGATTAGAAAGAGACGCATGCTTGATATGCGATAGGTGCTAACTAAACGTCAGTTCACGCCACAAAGAAATGGCGGGCTGGCTTTTGTGTGTGAAACCGCCAGCCCGCATTTAGAAAAGATCGTGAACCCGCGCTGGGCTCAGAATCTAAAGATACCGCCGAACTGCATCTCGCGCGGTTTGCCTTGGATGCCAGAGAAGTTCGACCAAATCGACGGGGCGCCTAGTGGGGCGCTAACGCAGGCAGCACCCGAGCAACCAACCGGGGCGCCCGCCGGATCAAGGCCAACGCCGTAACCCGTTCGTCCACCCGTGAGCGAGCCCATTCTCTGGGTATTGGTGACGTTGAACGCCTCTAGGCGAAGTTCAAGGCTGTATCTCTCGCTCAATTTGATCTTCTTCGCGATGCCCATGTCGAGAGCCATGTAGCCCGGCAACCGAAGCGTGTTGCGCTCACCTGACTCGCCGGGCCTGGCATTTCGCAGGCTGCGGTAAATGCCATTTGGGTCACATCCGAACAGCTTGGGAGAAAGTAAACCGCCGCGATCGGGACACGACTCGAACGACTTGATGCGGACTGTGTTGCTCTGAACGTTCCAGTTGGTGGCCCAGCGAGCGTCGTCGAACGGGGTGCTGATCGGAAATCCGGAATTCCAGCGGAAAATCCCCCTGAGACTCCAGCCGCCAATCGCTGCGTCAGCCCACCTGTTTATGCCTGTAAGGAAATGACGGCCGCGACCAAAGGGCAGGTCCCAGATACCGTTCACATTAATGAGGTGACGGACATCGAAATCCGAATTCGCGTACCAATCGTGCTGACGAATCGGGTTCTGGATGAACAGGGCGCCGTATCCACCGCCGGTTTGCAAACCAGAGGCATCGTCTAGCGAGTGAGAGAGCGTGTAGTTAAAATCGAACGTCAGGTGATTGCCCAATCTCTGACGAATGGACAGCGTGCCAGCGTTGTACCTTGAGTGTCCGACGCTGCTGTAGGTTGCGAGCGCTCCGTACTGGGGATGGAAGAATAGATTTCCTCCGATGGCTGCGTCCAGACCATCCTGGGTATCGGTCCAGTCGTTGCCGAAGAAATCAGCTGCCGCCATGTAGTAAACCGCCTGTGTTTGGGTGGTGGGTGATCCGCCAGTCGTCAACGGAATACAGGTGCCTCCACAATAGTTCGCGTTGATGAGGGCGGCCAGATTAGCCGGAAATAGGTTGGCAAAGTATGGAATCTGCGGGACCGCTGTTACCGGAACGCCCTGAGTTCGCATGATTTCCAGTTGCGTAGCCGCCGTATACCAATCCACGCCTGATTTCGGGTCAACCAGGTTGTTTAGTGCCATGACGTCACGATTCGCAATCAGGTTGTTGGCGTATCGGCCGATGTACGACGCCTGAACAAACAGGCCCTTTGGAAGCTGGCGTTCGTAGGTAAAGTTCCAGCTATAGTTAATCGGAGCGACGAGCCTGGAGTCCAGCGAGGTCTCGATTCGCCGAGAGTTATCTGCCGGTTGAAGGTTCGGAAAATTCAACTTCGCCGGAACGATCACGAATGGCAGCGGCCTGACAGCTTGCCCGAAAGCGGTAAACTGCGGCGCGAGACAGGCCACGTTATTGGTGCAAAAAGTGTTGGCAGAAGTTGTGAAGTTGGAGACAAAACCCACCGCGTTGGCCAAGTCAAAGTTGACCGCCAGGGCCGAACCGTATTGATCGTTGGTTATAGCGAAGCCGCCTCGAAATTGCGATTCGTTGTTCCTGCCAAACATCTTGGCCAGAAAGCCACGCTCAAACTTCGGCGACCAGGCAACCGCTACGCGCGGTTGGAAATTATTCTTGTCCCAGTCATATAGCGGTGGACGCCCGTTTGCCTTGCCCGACCGATCAAACGTAATTGAAGTGTTAACCACCTGGCCCTTGGCTGCGGCCGCCACCCTTTGGTCAAAGAGATCTGAGAGTGGGATGTTGCTCTTCATCTCGAAACCGTTTTTTTCATAAATCGGGTGACTCAAGCTATAGCGCAATCCGAGTGTAAACGTCAGGTTAGGCCGGAATTTCCAGATGTCCTGCACGTATGGTTCATATTCCTCGGTGGCGAAAGTTCGATCGGTCGGCGTACCAGTGGATAGCAAGGTCCCGTCTGCGCCAAAGGTAAAGTTCGCGGTGTATTGCGAGAATCTGCCAATTAGCGCCGAGACAGCGTTCTGAACCGCCGCGCGGTCTGCAGAGGTGAAGGAGGGTATGCCGTTGGCCGTCGCGAAGTTTGAGATTGGAGTCGAAAGACTGGCGCCGGCACCGCCGGAGTAGAACGATGGATTCGCGATCGCATTGTCAAACGCGTTCGAAAAGCCAATGCGATTATTCCGAAGGATGCGAATATTTCCACCGAACTGGAATGTGTGATTTCCTCTTACCCACGACATGTCATCAGCAATCGTCTGGACTGGAGTTATTCGGGTAACTGTGCGCGAGAACGCAAGCGGCGAAAACACAAACCGGAAGCTGATGGCATTGGCGCTAGAATCTCCCTGTTGAGTGAAGGCCTCACGCGTATAGCCGTAGGTGAACCTGTTGACGAGGCGGTCGTTAATTGTCCAGGTATGCCCAACCGCAATACCCATTGGATGAGACCAGACGTTCGGGGCCGGAGTGTCCGGGAATTGCGGGGGTTGACCGGTCAGGTCATAGATGATGTTCGTGCGAACGAAAAGCTGCTGCTTGCTGGTAAGGTTGAAATCGAACTTGCCTACATGTGAGTTTAGTTTTACGGGTGTCGCGGCATTGAACCGGAATCCGGCAGTATTCAGTTGCGCCGATGCTGTACTGTCACCTGTGGTGAAATCGTTGGCGGGGTATTTTGCCGCAGCCGCCGCGAAAACAGCGACCGCCGCTGGGTTCATGTCGAGCGCCGCAAATGCCGTATTCAATTGAGCCGTGGTCAGCGTGATGATGGCGCCCGTGCTGCTGCGGTAACGCAATTCTCCCCGTCCCAGACTCGCTAACGGAACTGTGCGCACAACGGAAGTTTGACTCAACTGACGTAGCGCGTCATAACTGTAGAAAAAGAAAGCCCGATCCCTCCTGATTGGCCCACCGAGACTGCCACCGAAACTATGTCGGATTAGTTGCGGTTTCGGACCCTTGGGATCTCCAACCTTTGCGGTGCCGGCCAAGACTAGGGCATCCGTTGGGCCAAAACTGCCAAGTCTGTTGTTAAAGAAATCGTTAGCAGCTAAGCCCTTCGAGCGATATAGCTCAAACAGGGATCCATGCCATTCATTCGAGCCGCTTCTCGTAACCAGCGATATCTGCGCGCCGCCTGAGTGTCCCTGATTGGCGTTTGGATTGGTAGTGGTAACGCGAAACTCCTGGATAGCTTCAGAGTTCAACCGCAGCACCGTGTTATTCGCCGGCAGATTCGAGGCGATTGGATCGTCCTGAACATTCGCGCCAACGTTGTTCGTTTGGGTTTCGTTGATGTCAACTCCGTCAAGAGTGACATTCGCTTGGTCAGCACGCGAACCCGCAACGTACCCGCCTCTCGTCGTCGCGGGTTGCAAGGTGAGCAATGCGGGAATATTTCGCCCGCTCGTTGGCAATTCCGTAATTTGCTTGGGCACAAACGTATTTCCCAGCGTCGCGTCCTCGCGATTAATCAGCGCCTCCGCTGCGTTCGCGTTGACCGTTACAGTCTCGGCAACGTTTCCTATCTCGAGTTTTACATCGGCTGGGGTAGGCTGGGAAACGAGTGCGTGCACGCCATTGACCACGGATTTCTTGAATCCTTTGGCTTCGACTTCCACACGGTAATCGCCCGGAGGAACAAAGTCAAAATTGTAAGCTCCTACGTCCGATGTCGTCGTGGTTCGCGACGTATTCGTGCCGACGTTGGTAAGCGTCACTGTTGCGCCCGGGACAACATTTCCCTGTGGATCGGTAACTGTGCCGCGGACGGTAGACGTTCCGGCTTGACCAAACGAGGTCAGACATCCGAGGCTCAACGCGAGAAGAATGCCGAGCGAAAACGAAACGAGTTTAGCGAGAAGGTCTTGAGTTTTCATCGGTTCCTCCAACTAGGTGTGTTAGTAAATTCATGAACTGAGAATTCACGAGTACGGTCTGAGCGGATGGGCTGGATGCCCATGGAGCACCTCCGGCTGGAGCTACAGACAAACGAGAACTGGCACTCCCGTTCGTTCAGACCTAAAAGCGTGCGTTTTCACGATTTTGAAGACGCACATATTGTTCCAGCACAACCCTATAGATGAAGCCTTTTGAAACTGGCGAAATTTTGCCGCCAATCACGATGAACCCGCTGAATGGAACGGCATTATATACAAAACTCTGGCAATTGCATTCAGAATTTTGGATAAATCTCACTTGAGTACGGAGCAGCCGTTTTTTGCGAGGGCTTAACCGACAACTAAGGCCCTCTCTGCGTCATCGAGTCCGCCAGGATTTCGGAAAGGCGGGACATAAGCAGGTAGCCGGGATTGTCGACCGACCAAACCACCTCAGGCATCTCATCGACTGTAATCGCCAACGCGATCTTGCCCTGCTTCGTGTAGAGAATTGCGACGCAACTGCGCAGCGCATCGAGCGCGCCGTACTTGCTTGCCATCGGTAAATTCGGCATCGAGCGGCCGATTGAATAGCGCGCTTGTTCGCGCTTCATCAGCTCAATCATTTGTTTGGAAGCTTCCTTGCTGACGATTTCGCCGCGGTCAAGCTTCTCCATGATCTGGACCATCTCGTGTGGCGTCGTCGCGCCCAGCCCAAATCGCTTAAGATTGTCGCCCAGCTTCCCTTCCTTGCTCTCGCCGCCGCCACCGACACGACGCATGATGCGCGTTGCTTTGAAACCGAGAGAGTTCATGCGCTCGTTCACTGCATCGGTTGTCAAGTAATCGAGCACCATGTTCGTCGCGGTGTTGTCACTGAGCAGCATCATCAGACGAAGACAATCCTGCAAAGTCAGCCGCAAACCGTCGCTTAGTTCGGGCAGAATTCCTGAGCCGCCATATCGCGCGGCCTTCGTCAGCACGAGTTCATCAGTCCATTTCGCGCGACCTTCGGCGACACGCGCGAACGCTTCAATCATCACAGCGAT